>CALVPU010000113.1 GCA_944353735.1 uncultured Eubacteriales bacterium
AGCGATTTGAGCGCGGCGCGCTCAGCCGACAAAGCGGATGGCGGCGGCGAGGGCGTCGGAGGCGAGTTCGGAGGCGAGGCGCGAGCCGGCGCCGCCCTGCTCCACGACCACGGCGATGGCGTAAGGATGGGCGTCGTCGTCGATGTAGCCGGTGTACCAGGAATTCGTCTCCACGGACTTGTCGTCGCTGGTTTCGGCGGAGCCGGTCTTGCCGCAGACGCGCACGCCGTCGATCTGGGCGCGCGTCGCCGTGCCGGACTCGACGGCCTCGAACATGTACTGCTGGATGACCTGCGCGCTCTGCGGGGACAGGACCTGCTTCCACGCCTGCGGCGCGCCGCTGCGGGTCACCGTGCCGCTGTCGGTGGCGATGCGCGTCACCAGCCACGGGCACATCATCGTGCCGTCGTTGGCGACGGCGCCGGTGATCATCGCCATGTGCATCGGTGTCACGAGCACGGTGCCCTGCCCGATGCCGGACCAGACCAGATCGGACATGCCGCTCACCTCGGTGGGGAACTGGGAGTTGTAGAGGGCGAAATCGCCAAACTTGAAGTTCTCGTTGAATCCCATCGCCTCGGCGGTCTCGCGCAGCCGTTGCAGCCCGAGCTGGTAGGCGAGCTTGCCGAAGGTGACGTTGCAGCTCTTGGCGAACGCGGTTTCGAGATCGACCGTGCCGTGCGCCGTGTGCCCGGCGCAGACGATGCGCCCGCCCTCGTATTCCCATTCGCCGGAACAGATGAAGGTCTGGTTGACCACGTTGGGATCGTGCTCCAGCGCCGCCGCCAGCGTGACGATCTTGAACACCGAGCCGGGCGTGTACAGTCCCTGCAGGCAGCGGTTGAGATAGGCGGTGTCCTCCACGCCCTCGCCGCCGGCGTCGTAGGGATCATAGTCCGGCTTGGAGACCATCGCCAGCACCTCGCCGGTCTTATAGTTGAGCACGCACACCGCGCCGCGGTAGCCCTGCGGGAAGATGGAGGCGATGTACGCGGTCAGCTGCGCGTCGACCGTCAGCTTGACGCTGCTCCCCTTGCGCTGCGTGCCGTTGAACAGCGCTCCGAGCCGTTCCGCCAGCGAGCCGGAGATGTCCAGCAGCTGCGCGGAGTAATAGCCCTCGATGCCGGTGCCGGACATGCCCGCGGTGTCGCCCACAGTCGCCGCCAGCGCGCGGCGGGCGGTTGGATCGGCGAGATAGGCGCGCTCTCCATCCACGGTGGTGGCGAGCGTTGTGCCGTCGCGGTCGGTGATGTCGCCGCGCTGCGCGCCGGTGGCGGCGAGGCGCGTGTTGTAGCTGTTGGACGCCCAGATGGAGCCCTGCTCGAACACGGTCAACGCAAACCAGCCCGACAGCGCCACGAACGCCGCCACGACCAGCGCGCCGACCATGCGCATGTTTTTGCGCAGTTCCTTCACGGCGACACCTCCTCGCGCAGCGCCAGCTGCTCGATGTCGCGCGCCTCGTCCTCGGCGTTCATCGAGGAGATGCCCAGCAGCAGCCCCATCGAGAACATCGTGCTCACCAGCGACGACCCGCCGGAGGAGACCAGCGGCAGCGTCACGCCCGACAGCGGCAGCAGCTTGGTGTTGCCGCCGACGATCAGCATCGTCTGCAGGCCCAGCAGCACCACCAGACCGAACGCCGTCAGCGAGTGAAAGCTGGTGCGCGCGTTCATCGCCACGATCAGTCCGCGCAGGATGATGACCACGTATACCGCCAGCACGCACACGGCGAACACGAGCCCGAACTCCTCCGCCATGGAGGCGAATATGAAGTCGGAATGGTACAGCGGAATGTTGCGCGGGCTGCCCAGTCCGAGCCCCATGCCGAACAGCCCGCCCGAGCCGAGGGCGATGGGCGCCTGCGCGTGGTGATAGCCGGTGCCCTGCGGGTCGCTCCACGGGTTGATCCAGATGGCGATGCGGTCCTGTACGTAGGGAAAGGCGTGATAGGCGATCACCGCCGCCGCGCAGCCCATGCCGAGTCCCGCCAGCGTCAGAAGCGCGTTGGACGTCGCCGCGTAGTACATCAGCACCGTAGTCAGAAAGTACAGCAACACCGCGCCGAGGTCGCGCTCGGACAGCAGGACCGCGCAGCACGCTGCCGCAAAGCCGATCGCCGGCAGGCACTTGACGAACCGCGGCCGGTTGGCGAAGCCCGCCGCCAGCACCACCACCAGCACGGGCTTCATGAACTCCGAGGGCTGGAGCGTGAGGCGGTCGGGAACGATGGTGATCCAGTTGCGCGCGCCCTGATGCCACTGTCCCAGCACCCACGGCGACGCCAGCGCCAGCAGGCACAGCGCCGCCAGCGGCGCAGCGAACTTCTTCCAATGTTTCCACGCCCGCACAAACGCCGCGCCGATGAACATCGCTGCCAGCCCGATGCCGGCATAGACGGCCTGGGTGCGCGGCGTGGATTCCGAGCGCGCGATGGCGCTGAGCGTGATGACCCCGATTGACACCAGCAGCATCACGAGGATGAGCACCGCGCGGTCGACCGGCCAGAGCCTGCCCATCCCGTTGACCGCCAGCAGCGTGACCAGCGGCAGCGCCGCCGCCAGCACCAGCGCCTGCACGCTCACCGCGCCGTCCTTGAACGCCAGCAGCGCCATTGCCAGCGCCTGAAAGATCAGCACGCCCGACAGCAGCAGCCGCGTATTCGAGCGCATCAGCGCCCGGCGCATCTTTTCCACCTTGTTCACACCATCCACCTGCCCTTCGTGCGGGAAATCCCGCCGTCGTTGCCGGAAACCGCCCCCGCCCTCCGAAAAGCAACGCCCTGCAATCCAACGCCCGCCGCGCGGACGCTTCGCCCGCTCACAGAAAGCTTTCGCGCCGGAGCGAACCGCCCGTGTGCGGCAGCATCCGCGTGCAAGAAGCGCCGTCTGAGGAGAAGCGCGGCATTCCCATTTCGGAGAGAGCGCATTCGGAGGAGCTTCGCATTCGCATTTCACAGAGAGCGCATTCGGAGGAGCTTCGCATTCGCATTTCACAGAGAGCGTGTTCGGAAGAGCTCCGCATCCGTATTTCACAGAAAGCGCATTCGGAGAAATTCCGCGTTCGCATTTCACAATGAGCGCATCTTCGGGGGAACCACAGCGCCTGCATTCGGAGCGGCATCGCCTTCACGCGCAAGCGCATCCATGCGGACGGTCTCCACGCTCAGAAATCAGCGCCTGCGGCGCCGACCGCCATAGAGCGCCTCATCGATGTCCTCGCCGTACAGCGCTTCGTCCGCATCATACTCGTCCGCGCCGCTGCCGCCCGCAGTGCTGCCTCCGCGAACCGGCGCGCCGTACAATGCTTCATCAGCCTCGTACTCATCCGCGCCACTGTCCCCGCGAACCGGCGCGCCGTACAATGCTTCGTCCGCATCGTACTCGTCCGCGCCACTGCCGCCCGCAGTGCTGCCTCCGCGAACCGGCGCGCCGTACAGCGCTTCATCAGCCTCGTACTCGTCCGCGCCGCTGCCATCTTCCCACACCCGATCTGTCTTGCGGGGCGCGCCAGCGCGGCGGCTGTCATCAGCGTCAAGCGCAGGTCCGCACGCCCCTTCCATCGCGCCGCTTTCCGGTATTCCGCCGCCTTCCCGGCGCACATGAACCGGTCGCGTCCATGCCGTGTCGCCTTCCCGGCGCGCATCGGTCGGTCGCGCCCACGCCGCGGCCTCTTCCCGGGGTGCTCTGCCTGCGCCCTGTGCGGCGGCTTGCGCCATCGGGATGCGCGCGTCGGACTCGCGCCCCCATCCGGGACGCGTCGCCGCGCCCTGTGCCCCGTTCGCCGCGCTGTTTTCTCCACGCAACGCACCCATCGTACCGCCTTCCCGACGCCCGTCGAGCAGACGCCCGCACACCACGGCCTCTGGCCGAGATTGTCTGCCCGCGCCCTGTGCAGCGG
>CALVPU010000114.1 GCA_944353735.1 uncultured Eubacteriales bacterium
ATTGGCAATTACGGCGTCATCCCGGAGGACTTCGAGGGCGCGTGTCTGGCGTGCGGCTACGTGGTGCGCGAGTGGTGCGGCACGCCGTCGAACTTCCGCAGCGGGGGAACGGTCGACGCCTTCCTGAAGGCGCGCGGCGTGCCCGGCATCTGTGGGGTGGACACGCGTGCGCTGACGCGCCGCATTCGCGAGCACGGCGTGATGAACGCGCTGATCTGCCGCAGCGTGCCCGAAGACCGCGCGGCGATCGCCGCCTATCGCGTGACCGGCGCGGTGGAGCGGGCGACTCGCGCGGCGCCGGAGGTATTTCCTGCGCAGGGCGCGCTGAAGCGGCGCGTGGCGCTGATCGACTACGGCGCGAAACGCGGCATCGTCCGCGAGCTGTGCCGGCGCGGCTGTGAGGTCACGGCGCTGCCCGCGGGCACGCCGGCGGAAGCGGTGTTCGCGCTCGATCCGGACGGGGTCATGCTCTCCAACGGTCCGGGCGACCCGGGTGAGAACGCCTTTTGCATCGCGCAGGTCGCGAAGCTGCTGGGCAGGATTCCGCTGTTTGGCATCTGCCTCGGGCATCAGCTCGCCGCGCTGGCGCTGGGCGCGCGCACGGAGAAGATGAAGTACGGTCACCGCGGCGCGAACCAGCCGGTGCGCGATCTCGCCGGCGCGCGCACGTACATCACCAGCCAGAACCACGGCTATGCGGTGGCGCCGGATTCCGTGCGCTGCGGGCGCGTGCGCTACGAAAATGCCAACGACCGCAGCTGCGAGGGCATCGATTATCCGGATTACCGCGCCTTTACGGTGCAGTTTCACCCCGAGGCGTGCGCCGGGCCGCGCGACACGTCGTTTCTGTTCGACCGCTTCATGGACCTGATGGGAGGTGCGCCGCATGCCGCTGGATAAGCGCATCCGCAAGGTGCTGATGATTGGCTCCGGTCCGATTGTCATCGGTCAGGCGGCGGAGTTCGACTATGCCGGCGCGCAGGCGTGCCGCGTGCTCAAGGCGGCGGGCGTGAACGTCGTGCTGGTCAATTCCAATCCGGCGACGATCATGACCGACCGCGCCCTCGCCGACGAGATCTATCTGGAGCCGCTGACGGCGCGCACGGTCAAGCGCATCATTCAGCGCGAAAGGCCGGACAGCATGCTCGCCGGGCTGGGCGGGCAGACGGGACTGACGATCGCCATGCAGCTGGCCAAGGAGGGCTTTCTCGCCGCGCACGGCGTGCGGCTGATCGGCGTCAGCGCCGAGGCGATCGACAGGGCCGAGGACCGCCAGCGCTTTAAGGAGACGATGCAGGCGATCGGCGAGCCGACGATTCCCTCCGAGATTGCCAACGACGTCCCCCGCGCGCTGGAAATCGCCGCAAGCATCGGCTATCCGGTGATCGTGCGACCGGCATTTACGCTTGGCGGTGCGGGCGGCGGCGTGGCGCGCGATCCGGAAGAGCTGCGCGAGATCGCGCGCACGGGGCTGGAGATGTCGCCGATTCACCAGATCCTCGTCGAGCGCTATATCGCCGGCTGGAAGGAGATCGAGTTCGAGGTCATGCGTGACGCCGCGGGCAACGCCGTCGCCGTGTGCTCGATGGAGAACTTTGATCCCGTGGGCATCCACACCGGCGACTCGATTGTCGTCGCGCCGGCGCTGACGCTGGCGGACAGGGAATACCAGATGCTGCGCAGCGCGGCGCTGAACATCATCTCGGCGCTGGGCGTGGTCGGCGGCTGCAACTGCCAGTTCGCGCTCAATCCGGACAGCTTCGAGTACGCCGTCATCGAGGTCAATCCGCGCGTGTCGCGCTCGTCGGCGCTGGCGAGCAAGGCCACCGGCTATCCCATCGCCAAGGTCGCCACGCAGATCGCGCTGGGCTACACGCTCGACGAGATCCGCAACGAGATCACCGGCAAGACCTGCGCATGCTTCGAGCCGGCGCTGGACTACGTGGTCGTCAAGCTGCCGAAGTGGCCGTTTGACAAGTTCGCCGGAGCAAGCCGCGCGCTGGGCACGCAGATGAAGGCCACCGGCGAGGTCATGGCGATTGCGCCGTCGTTTGAGATGGCGCTGATGAAGGCGGTGCGCGGTGCGGAGATCAAGCTCGACACGCTCAACCGCGCCGGCGAAAGCGGCGTGCCGGTCGAAGCGCGGCTGGAGCGCGCCGACGACCTGCGGCTGTTCACGATCTTCGAGGCGCTCAAGTCCGGCGTCGCGATCGAGCGCATCCACGAGATCACGAAGATCGACCGCTGGTTCCTCGCGAAGCTCGCAAACCTCGCGGACTACGAGCGCGCCATTGCCGGCGGATTGACGGAGGAAAGTTACCTGCGCGGCAAGAAGCTCGGCTATCCGGACGCGGCGCTGCGGCGGCTGAGCGGGGCGCAGGCGCTGCCCGAAGCGCGCTCGTCGTTTAAGATGGTCGACACCTGCGGCGCGGAGTTCGACGCCGAGACGCCGTACTTCTATTCGACCTTTGACGCCGAGTGCGAGTCGCGCGCGTTCTCGCGCTCGGGCAAGCCGGTGATCGTGGTGCTTGGTTCCGGTCCTATCCGCATCGGACAGGGCATAGAGTTCGACTATTCTTCGGTGCACTGCGTGTGGACGCTCAAGGAGATGGGCTACGACGTCGTCATCGTCAACAACAACCCCGAGACCGTCTCCACCGACTATGACACCGCCGACCGGCTTTACTTTGAGCCGCTGACCGATGAGGATGTGCTGCGCATACTCGACGTGGAAAAGCCCGTGGGCGTCGTGGTGGCGTTCGGCGGGCAGACGGCGATCAAGCTCACGCAGGCGCTCGACCGCGCCGGCGTGAACATCCTCGGCACGTCCGCCGAGGGCATCGACATCGCCGAGGATCGCGCGCGCTTCGACGCGCTGCTGGAACAATTCTCCATCCGCCGACCGAAGGGCGCGGGTGTGCACACGCTCGCCGAGGCGCTGGCGGAGGCGGACGCGCTCGGCTATCCGGTGCTGCTGCGACCGAGCTACGTCATCGGCGGTCAGAACATGACCATCGCCCACCGCCCCGAGGACGTCGAGCGCTACATGGCGCGCATCC
>CALVPU010000115.1 GCA_944353735.1 uncultured Eubacteriales bacterium
GGATTCGCCGCGCATGCCCGCGCGCGCTTCTGCTTCGCCTGTCGCTCTTGGCGCGGCTGCGCGCGCTTTTGGGTTGCTTCGCTGAAATCTGGCGCGGCGACCGGCGCAGGTGCTGCGGCGTCAGCGATTCGCCGCGCGTGCGCCGCCAACGCGCCGTTTTTCGGCGGGTTTCGCCGCGCGCAGCGCGTTTTGGGTCTGTTGGATTGCCCTGCCGCAATGCCGCGCGCGCTTTCGGCCTGTGCCGCCGCGATGCCGCGCATTGGCTGGCGGATTCGCCGCGCATGCCCGCGCGCGCTTCTGCTTCGCCTGCCGGTCTCGGCGCGGCTGCGCGCGCTTTTGGGGCTTGCCCTCCAACCGCCGCTGTGCCGTTTCAGCTGCGCGTGCTTTCGTGCTGCCTTCCGGTTTCGGCGCGGCTGCGCGCGCTTTGGGTTGGCATCCATTCTTCAACCGCTTCGCGGTTCATGGTTCCGTCGGTGCGGACGATCTCCGCCTCGCAGCCCTCGCGTCAGCCGCTTCGCGGTTCATGGTTCCGCTTTGTCCGCGTCCGCGGGCTCTTCGGCGCGGCAGCGCTCCTGCCAGCGGATGATCTCGGGGGCAAAGGGCCGCCACGCGCCGGCGTCGGGGGGCGGGGCGATGAAGCGCAGGCGCTCGCGGCGGGTGGGATGATCGAACACCAGCGCCGCCGCCCACAGCGCGATCTGCTCGCCGGGACGTCCGCCGCCATAGCGGGCGTCGCCCCACAGCGGATAGCCCGCGTGCGCGTGCTGGACGCGGATCTGGTGGGCGCGACCGGTGAACAGCGTCGCCTCGACCAGCGTGCGCCCGCCGCGCTCGCCCAGCGGCTGCGTGCGCAGCTTCGCCAGCTTTGCGCCCGGCGCGCCCGGCGGCGCCGTGCGCACCATGCCGGTCCTGCCGTCCTTGATCAGCCAGTCTTCCAGATCGCGCGCCTCGCGCAGCGCGCCCTGCACCACCGCCAGATAGCGCCGGTCCTGCGCGTGGCGGGCAAACGCCTCCGACAGCCGCGCCGCCGCCTTCGACGTGCGCGCGAACACCATCGCGCCGCCGACAGGGCGGTCCAGCCGGTGCACCAGCCCGATATAAACATTGCCGGGCTTGCGATATTTATTCCCGATGTAGCCCTTGACTGCCGTCAGCAGGTCGAGGTCGCCGGAGCGGTCCGCCTGCGCGGGCAGGTTCGGCGGCTTTACCACCACCACGACGTGGTTGTCCTCGTACAGCACGGGCACCTCAAAGCGCCCCGCGCGAAAGCAATCGACCATGGCGCGCGCTCCTTCCGCCGTTTCTGGCTCTATTATGCCGCGGTCCGCGCCGCTTGTCAAGCCCGCGGCGGCTGTGGTATAATGAGCGAAAGGAGGCGAAAACCATGACCGACACGTTTCGCATCCGTCCCATGTGCGCCGGCGACCCCGAGCGCATCGCCGCGGAGGAGCGCGCGCAGGGCTGGATCCACGCCTCGGCTGAGAAGTATGAAACGCGCCTGCGCGACGCCGCCGCGGGCCGCTGCGCGGCGCTGGTCGCCGAGCTCGGCGGCGCGCCGGTCGGCTACATCAACGTCTACTGGACGCCGCTCGCCGGGCCGCTTGCGGACATGCCGGAGATCGTCGATTTCGGCGTGCTGGCGCGCATCCGCCGCCGGGGCGTCGGCACCGCGCTGATGGATGCCGCCGAGACGCTCGCCGCCGGGCGTGCCGCGAGCGTCTGCCTCGCCGTGGGGCTGCACGCCGGCTACGGCGCGGCGCAGCGGCTGTACGCGCGCCGCGGCTATGTGCCCGACGGCTCCGGCGTCTGGTATCGCGACCAGGTGTGCGCGCCGTACGCCCCCTGCGCGAACGACGACGACCTCGTGCTCTACCTGAGCAAGCCCCTTCGCGGCGGCGCTTGAGGCGGACGGATTGGATCTGGGAGAATAAAGGAGATTTCGCGGTCATGCGTTGGACGGATGAACAGGCGCGCGCCATCGGCGCGCGGGGCGGCAGCCTGCTGCTGAGCGCGGCGGCGGGCTCCGGCAAGACCACGGTGCTGGTGGAGCGCGTGCTCCGCCTGATCCTCGACGACGGCGCCGACATCGACCGCATGCTGGTGGTCACCTTCACGCGCGCGGCGGCGTCGGACATGCGCGCCAAGCTGTCCGAGCGCCTCAACGAGATGGCGGCTTCCGGAAGCGCCCGCTGCCGCGAACAGCTCATTCGCCTCGACCGCGCCAGCATCACCACGCTGCACGCCTTCTGCGCCGACTTTCTGCGCACCCACTTCGAGGCAGCGGACGTCGATCCCGCCTTCCGCATCCTCGACGATCCCGTGAGCCGGCAGCTGATGGACGAGGCGCTCGACGAGACGCTGGAGGAGGCGTACGCCGCGCCGTCGGAGGCGCTGCTGGCGCTGGACTACGGTCGCGGGCCCAAGGGCGTCCGCGCGCTGGCGGAGGCGCTGTGCCGGGCGATGGGCGAGCGCGCCGACCCGCAGGCGTGGCTCGCGCGGGCGCTCGACCCCGAGCAGCCGGCGGAGGCGGCGTGGATGGCGGAGCTCGCCGGCGAGGCGCGGCGCGACCTCGACGCGGCGCTGGTGACGCTGGAAGAGGCGGCGCAGGTTTGCGGCTGCCCGCAGAACTACATCGACGCCGTCGGCGCGGACATCGACAGGCTGGAGGAGATTCGCGCCATTTCCGATTACGGCGAGCTCGCCGGCGCGATGGCAGGATTCCGCGCCGCGCGCGCCGCCAGCCGCAAGCGCAGTCCCGAGGACGAGGAGGCCGTCGAGGCGGTCAAGAAGCTGCGCACGCGCGCCGCCGACCTGTGCAGAAAGTCGCGCATCGTCGGCTATCCCGCCGCCCAGTCGCTCGCCGATGCCGCCGCGCAGCGCCCACAGCTTTGCGAGCTGGGCAGGCTCGCGACCGCCGCTTCCGCCCGCTTCGAGGAGAAGAAGCGCGAGCGCGCAGGGCTGACGTACACAGACCTCGAGCGCCGCACGCTCGACGCCCTGCGCGACGACGGCGTCGCCCGCGCCGCGCAGGAGGCGTTCGACTACGTGTTCGTCGACGAGTATCAGGACACCTCCGACATCCAGGAGGCGATCATCTCGCGCGTCGCGCGGGCGGACAACCGCTTCATGGTCGGCGATGTCAAGCAGTCCATCTACCGCTTCCGCATGGCGGAACCGCGGCTGTTCATCGAAAAGTACGATCGCTTCCGCGCCGGCTGCGGCGGCACGCTGCTGCCGCTGACGCGCAACTTCCGCTCCTGCCCGGCGGTGCTGAACTTCGTCAACGCCGTGTTCGAGCGCGCCATGAACGGCGGCGACAGCGAGATCGCGTACGACGACCTCGCCCGGCTCAATCCCGGCGACCCCGGCGCCGAGCCCGGCGAACCGGTGGAGATCCACCTGCTCGAGCGCGCGGCGCAGGACGACGAGCTCGTCGACGAGGCGATCGCCGACATGCGCGCCGCCGAGCGCGAGGGACTGTTCATCGCCCGCAGGATCCGCGCGATGATGGTGGAGCGGCCCGACCTGCGCTATCGCGATTTCGCCATCCTCACGCGGCAGAAGTCGTCGGTCTTTTCGCAGATGCTGCCGCAGCTGCTCGCCGAGGGCGTGCCTGCCTATGCCGACGGCGCCGCGGGCTACTTCGACGCGCCCGAGGTGGCGCTGGCGCTGGCGATGCTGCGGCTCGTCGCCAACCGGCGCGGCGACGTCGACCTGATCGCCGTGCTGCACTCGCCGGTGGCGGGGCTCGACGCCGAGGCGCTGGCGCAGATCCGCATCGCCGCGCGCCGCGTGCCCTTCGTCGACGCCGCGTGGAAGTGCGCCTACGGCGAGACCCTCGCCGAGCGCTCCGCCCGCGAAGCGCGCCAGCCCCGGGTTCCCGCCGCCGCCCCCGACGTCCCGAAACCCGTGCAGGACGCCGCCGCGGGGCGAGCCGGAAGCGCGGGGGAAGACCCTTCTGGCGAGCGCGTCGCGCCGCCGCTGCCTGAGGGCGCGCTCGCGGAGCGGCTGAGGCGGTTCTTCGAGCAGCTCGAGTCGTGGCGGCTGCGCGCGGGCGCGGTCGGACTCGGCGAGCTGGTTCGCGCCGTGCTCGACGAGAGCGGCTTTTACATCTACGCCGGCGCGCTGCCCGGCGGGGCGCAGCGGCAGGCGAACCTCGACCGGCTGGTCGACGTCGCCGACGGCTTCGAGGCGGGCACGTCCGGTTCGCTGACGCGCTTCCTCGCCTATACCGAGCGCCTGCGCGCCAAGGGCGGCGACGACGTCGCCCACATCCTCGGCGAAAACGACGACGTCGTCCGCCTGATGACCATTCACAAGAGCAAGGGCCTTGAGTTCCGCGTGGTGTTCGGCGCGCAGCTCGCCAAGGCGTATGGCGGCGCGCGCAACGAGCCGCTCAGCTGCCACCGCGACCTCGGCATCGGCGCCCATTACTACGACCCCGAACTGCGCACGCGGCGCACCACCCTCGCGCAGGCCGCCATCGCCGCGCGCAAGGCGCGCGAGGACGCCGCCGAGGAGCTGCGCGTGCTCTACGTGCTGCTCACCCGCGCGCGCGAGCGGCTGATTCTGGTGGCGTCGGTGCGCAACATTCCCAACGCCGAGCGCCGCTGGAACGCCATGGCGCGGGCGATCTTCAGCGCCCGCAGCGCCATCGACGTCGTCATGGCGGCGCGCGCCGCGGCGCTGCGCGCAGGCGCGGACCCCTGCGCCGTGCTGACGGTCCATCCCGCCGGCGAGCTGTCCGCCGGCGCCGGAAACGGTCCCGACCCGCGCGCGCGCTTTGACGATATCATCGCCTGCCCGCAGGCGCTTGCCGACGCGCAGCTGTCGGAGGAGATGCGCTGGCGCTATCCCGACCCGCTCGGCGCGGTCAAGCCGCTGAAACTGACCGTTTCCGGGCTGGTGCGCGAGCTCGAGGGACCGGGTCGGCTGCCGGAGATGCCCGAGCGCCCGCAGTTCATGATGGAGCAGTCGCCGCAGCGGATGACCGCCGTCGAGCGCGGCACGGCGTACCATCGCGCCATGCAGCTGCTCGACCTGCGGGCGCTCGACGGGCTGACGGGCGCCGCGCTGACGGACGGCGTGCGCCGCCAGCTCGACGCCATGGCGCAGCTGCGCCGGTTGTCCGACGTTCAGCGCGCCGCGGTGCGCCCGTCGCGGTTGGCGGCGTTTTTGCAGGGAGAGACCGGCGTGCGCCTGCGCCGCGCGCAGGAAATCCACCGCGAGTGGGCGTTCAACGCCCGCGTGCGCGCCGACGAGGCGCTGTCCGCCGCCGAGGCGGGGCGGTTTGCCGGCGAGGACCTGCTGGTGCAGGGCTCGATCGACTGCTGCTTTATCGAGGACGGCGCATGGGTGCTGCTCGACTACAAGACCGACCGCGCCGACGATCCCGAGGCGCTGCGGCAGCGCTATCGTCCGCAGCTCGCCGTCTACGCGCTGGCGCTGGCGCGCATTACGGGCATTCCCGTGCGCCAGAAACTGCTCTGCCTGCTGGCGACCGGCGAGGTCCTGGACGTGGAGTGAGCCGCGCGGCGTTCCTGCGCGCCGTCAGAGCGCTGACAAAGCCCAAAACCGCAAAAATCGCTCTGATATGGAAAATCAGAAGCGATTTTTGCTTTCCGCGTCAGCTGCGCTTGCCATTTTGGCTTGCAGGCTCTCTCAACGCTCTGCCAGAATGTGGACTTTGTCAATATCCTGGCGGCGCCCCGTGCGCCGTCAGTTTTCTGCAAACAGCGCGCGGTTGGCGGCGTAGAGCGCCTGAAAGCGGGCGTGGCGCTCGCGGTAGAGGGCGGTGTTGGCGGGAATGGGCTCGATGCAGCCGTCCTCGCGGTGCACGATCGCGCGGCACGCCTCGCCGAGGTTGGCGTATTCGCCCACGGCGACCATCGCGCAGATCGCCGCGCCGGTGCCCGCCTGTTCGCGCATGGCGGTGGTGCAGACGGGCTGGCCCATCATGTCGGCGAGGATCTGCTTCCACAGCTCGCTGCGCGCGCCGCCGCCGGAGACGGTCAGGCGCCTCGGCGCCACGCCCATCTGGCGCAGGCAGTCCATGGCGTCGAGCAGCGCGTGACCGATGCCCTCGAGCACGGCGCGCGCCATCGCGGCGCGGTCGGACGCCAGCGTCAGGCCGAAGAACATGCCCTTCGCGTGCGGGTCGAGGTGCGGCGTGCGCTCGCCGGTCAGGTAGGGCAGGAACAGCACTCCGCCGCAGCCGGGCGCGGCCTGCGCCGCGAGGCGGTGAACCGCGGCGAAGTCGCGCGTGCCGAGCACCTGGTCGCAGAACCAGTTCTGTGCCAGACAGCAGTTGAGGATCGCGCCCATGGCGTACCACG
>CALVPU010000116.1 GCA_944353735.1 uncultured Eubacteriales bacterium
AGAGCACGTCGTCGCCGATGGTGATGGGGCAGACGTCGAGCATGATGCAGTCGTAATTCGCCATGAAGCGCTTGCCGATGAAGATGTGCTTGCCGTAGTCGCAGTGAAACGGCGGCACGATCGCGCCGCCCTCGCCGAAGGCGCCCAGCAGCTCGCGCAGAAGGGCGTCGCGCCCCTCGAAGTCGTCGCAGCCGGCGCGGTTGAATGCCTCGACCAGCTTGCGGGCGCGCATGAAGTCGGCGCCGATCTCCTCGCCGCGCGCGATGTACAGCCGTCCCGCGAGCATCCGCTCCCGTTCGGTCATGCCGGTTCGCTCCTTTCCATGTCCTCAGGTTCCCGCGGCGGCACGCTCCCCCGCGTCCGGCGGGAGCAGCTTTTCCACGATGCGCAGCGTGGCGCTGCGGGCGCGGGGATTTTCGCCGAGCTCCGCCTCCGAGGCGGTGATGGGCTTGCGCGTGACGAGCCGGACTGTCGGCTTGCGCCCACAGACGCACACCGGCAGGTTCTTCGGGCAGACGCACGGGTCCGCCATGTCCCGGAAGGCGTTTTTGACGATGCGGTCCTCCAGCGAGTGAAAGGCGATCACGCACAGCCGCCCGCCGGGCGCGAGCATGTCGGTCAGGTCGCGCAGCGCCGGCTCCAGCGGCTGAAGCTCGTCGTTGACGGCGATGCGCAGCGCCTGAAAAGTGCGCCGCGCCGGGTGCGAGCCGTCGCGGGCGCGAAACTTTTTGGGAATGGCGGCGTCGATGGCGTCGACCAGCTGGCTCGTGCGCTCGATCGGCGCGCGCCGGCGGCGGTCGCAGACCACGCGCGCGATCTGCCGCGCCCATTTCTCTTCGCCGTAATCGCGCAGGATCTTCGTCAGCGCGTCCTCGGACCACTCGTTGACGATCGCCCGCGCGTCGAGCGGCTGGGCGCGGTCCATGCGCATGTCCAACGGCGCGTCGTCATGATAGGAAAAGCCGCGTTCGCGCGCGTCGAGCTGGTACGACGAAACGCCCAGATCGGCGAGCGCCCCGTCCAGGCGCGCCACGCCCGCCGCCGCGAGCAGCGCCTTGGCGTCGTGGAAGTTGCCGTGAATGGGCAGAAAGCGCGCCGCGCCGCCGAGCTTCGCCATGCGCGCGGTGGCGGCGGCAATGGCGTCCGCGTCGCGGTCGATGCCGACGAGCGTGCCGCCCGCGCCGAGGCGGCGGAAGATCTCCGCGCTGTGGCCCGCGCCGCCGAGCGTGCAGTCCAGATACGTGCCATCGGGGTGGATGTTCAGCCCCTCCAGGCACTCGCCGAGCAACACCGGCCGATGATGAAATTCCATAGGCACCTCGAACTGAGTCGGTCGGGATTCGCCGCCGAAACGGCAAAAGCCGCATAAAAGAGATCGGGTCCGCGCGCCCGACCTGATCTTTGCCCCCACACTCGCCGGCTGGGACGTTCGCTCCTAAGGACTCTGCCTCCCCACTACTGGCCCTCTCGGCATTGCGCCGGCCGGACTTACCTCTAAGCCGCACCATGCTCGCCGGAATTTTCCCGGTTTACGTGGATCGTTTTGCCTGCGACTGGCGTCGATTTTCAATCACGGACGCGCGCGGACCCAGTTTCATTATAGCGGGATTTGCGCCGAATGTCAATCGCGAAAGCGCCGCGACCGAAGCGATGTTCGGACGCGGCGGCGCGGGCGCTATCGGACCCTGTCCATCAGCTCGCGGAACTCGGCGGAGCCGTCCAGCAGCGCCGTCAGCGCCAGCGCGATGACGATGCCCGCCGCGCCCTGTCCGGCGTTCGCGGCGACGCCGCCCAGCGCGCCCACGCCGGCGCCCATCAGCAGCGCCTCGTAGAGGAAATAGCCCAGCACCATCAGCGCCTCGGCGGCGATGCCCGATACCAGCAGCGCCCCCAGCGCCTTCGCGCCGCGGCGCTGCCCGCGCAGGCGCGAAGACAGCGCGCCCGCCGTCAGCGCCACCGCCGCCTTGATCACCAGCGTGCCCGGCGCGAAGGCGGCGTAGCCCAACAACAGGTCGGCGAGCATGGCGCCGATGCCCGAGGCAAACGCCGCGCCCACCGGACCCATCAGGAACGCGCAGGTGAGGATGATGCCGTCGCCGGCATTGGCATAGCCGCCCGAACCGGGGATCGGGATCGGCACCAGCATCGTCGCCACGCACACCAGCGCCGCGAACAGCGCGATCATCACAATCCTCAACGTTTGATTCCGTCTCATTGCAGATACCCCCTTGCGCTCCCCATTATAGCGCGGCGCGCCGCCAGCCGACAGCGCAAGGCGGCTAAAAGGGCGTGAAAAGACGCGAAAGGGCGGGCGGGGGATGCGCTCCCCGCGTCCGCCGTGAATGCCGCCGCGCATGCGCGCAGCCTCCGGAAATGCCGCCGCGAATTCATTGCACATGCGCCCGTGCGGTTTCGCCGCAGCGCACAGCCTTTCGGGACAAAGCGCCGAAGCCTTATTCCGCCGCCGCCATCTTGCGCGCCTTCGCCTCGATCTTGCTGCGCAGCACGTCGATGGTCACCGACAGAATGATGACCGCGCCGATGACGATGTACTGCACGTCGTTCGAAGCGCCCATCAGGTTCAGGCCGTTGCGGATCATGGCGATCAGCAGCGCGCCGATGAGCGTGCCCCAGATCGTGCCCTTGCCGCCGGAGAACGACGCGCCGCCGATGATGCACGCGGCGATGGCGTCGGTGTCGTAAGTGCCGCCGGTATTCGGGTTGGCGGACGCCACGCGGCCGGCGAGGATCACGCCGGCAATGCCGCACATCAGGCCGGAAATCGTGTACACCGCGGTGAGCACGTTCTTCGAGCGGATGCCGGACAGCCGCGCCGCCTCGGCGTTGCCGCCGACGCAGTAGATCTGACGTCCCAGCGCGGTATGGTTGAGGAACACGTGGAAGATGGCGTAGACGACCAGCACCACCAGAAAGCTCACCGGCAGCCCGAAGCTGAAGAGGGTCTCGCTGCCCAGCGCCAGCGTCGAGTCGATGCCCTTGTTGTACAGGCCGATGGAGGTCGAGCTGGTAATCAGCAGCGACACGCCCCAGAGGATGTTCTTCATGCCCAGCGTGGAGACGAACGGATGCGGAAGCTCCAGCCTGGTCAGCAGCGTGCCGTTGACGAAGCCGGCGAACGTGGAAATCAGCAGCGCCGCGGGGATGAGGATGAACGGGCTGGTGACGCCGGCGTTCATCAGCACGCCGATCAGGCAGCACGCCAGCGTACAGTTATACCCCACGGAAAGGTCGATGCCCGCCGTAATCAGGCACAGCAGCATGCCCGCGCCGATCATGCAGTTGATGGACGCCTGCTTGAGCACGTTCATCAGATTGCCCACGCGCAGGAATTTGCCCGGCATCACGATGGTGAACACGGCGAACATCAAAATCAGCGCCAGCGCGGGGCCGAGCTTCATCAGGATATCCCGCAGTCCGGTCTTTTTCTTGCCTTGCGCATTCGTCATTGCAAACTACCTCCCCAAGCCGCTTTCATGATGTCCTCCTGATTGAAGTGCGGCGAATCGCGGTCGATGACCGCCATCACCCGCCCGCCGCGCATGACCAGCACGCGGTCGCTCATGGCGAGGATCTCCGGCATCTCCGACGAGACCATGATGACGCACTTGCCCTGACGCACCAGATCGTTCATGACGTTGTAGACCTCGATCTTCGCGCCGACGTCGATGCCGCGCGTCGGTTCGTCAAAGATGTAGATATCCGCCTCGGTGTTGATCCACTTGCCGATGACCACCTTCTGCTGGTTGCCGCCGGAGAGCTGGGCGACGACCTCGTCGATCGTCGGCGTCTTGATGCGCAGCGCGTGCACGCGCTCTTCGCTGTTGCCGCGGATCTGGCGGTGCTTCAGAAACGGCCCGTTCTTGAACAGGCGCATGCTGGCGAGGATCATGTTCGTCTGCACCGCCTGAGAGAGCACCAATCCCTGACCCTTGCGGTCCTCGGTGAGGAAGGCGATGCCTTCGCGGATGGCGTCCTTTGGCTGGCGGATGTGCACTTCCCTGCCCTTGACGCAGATCTTGCCGGAATCCAGCGGATCCGCGCCGAAGATCGCGCGCATCGTCTCCGTGCGGCCCGCGCCCACCAGTCCCGCCACGCCGAGGATCTGCCCGCCGTACGCCTCGAAGCTCACGTCGTGCAGCACGCCCGCCTCCTTGAGGTGCTCGACCTTGAGGAAGCACTCGCCCTTGGTGCCAAAGACCTTGGGAAACAGGTTGTCCAGCGTGCGGCCGACCATCGCCTGAATCAGCTTGTCGCGGGTCATGTTGGCGACGTCGTCGGTGAGGATGTGCGCGCCGTCGCGCATGACCGTCACGCGCTCGCACAGCTCGAACAGCTCCTCCAGTTTGTGCGACACGAACAGAATCGCGATGCCCTTCTCCTTGAGGCGGCGCACGGTCTTCATCAGCTGCTCGACCTCCTGCTTGCCCAGCGACGAGGTCGGCTCGTCCATGATGATGAGCTTGGCGTCGAGCGAAACCGCCTTGGCGATCTCCACCATCTGCTGAAGGCCGATGCCCAGCTTGCCGCACTGGATGTGCGTGTCGATTTCCTCGTGTCCGAGCTCTGCCAGCGCCTTGCGCGCCTGCTCGTGCATGGTCTTGTAGTCGAGCAGGCCGCTCGGTTTTTTCAGCGCCCTGCCGATAAAGATGTTGTCCACCACCGGCAGCTGCGGCACGATGTTCAATTCCTGATAGACGCAGGCTATGCCCGCCGCGCGCGCCTGCACCGGATTGCGGAAGTGCTTGCGCTCGCCGGAGACGTAGATCTCGCCCTCCTCGGGAATGTAGACGCCGGTCAGCACCTTGATCAGCGTCGATTTGCCGGCGCCGTTTTCGCCGATCAGGCCGTGAATCTCTCCCGGCCGGATCTGAATGGACATGTTCTTGAGCGCAATCACGCCCGGGAACCGCTTGGTGACGTTTTTCAGTTCCACCACGTACTCGCTCATCCGACCCCCTCCTTGCTTGGAATGCGGCTGATCCGCATTCGCGAATCAGCCGCACGTTGCGCCCTGTGCGATGCCGGGCGGTTATTCGCCGAGCATCTCCGAAAGGCTGTCCAGATACTCCTGCGCGTTTTCGGCGGTGATCAGCTGCGCGTCGACGTAGATGACCGGCTCGACCTCTTCGCCGCGGGCGGCGCTGAGCGCCGTCTCGACGGCGGTGTAGCCCATCATGTACGGCTGCTGGGCGATGGAGCCCTCCAGCTTGCCCTCGAGCACGAGCTCGACCGCGGAGACGTTGCCGTCGAAGCCGATGATCGTCACGCCCTCAACGCCCGCCTGCTCGCACGCCTGCATGGCGCCGATGGCGGTGTCGTCATTGTGGCACAGCACGGCGTTGATCTCGCCCGGGAAGCGGTTGAGCAGGTCCTCCATGGTCGCCATGGCGCCGTCGGTGGTGTTCTGACCGGACTGCTCCGCCAGCACCTCGATGCCCGCCTCTTCCAGCGCGCGCTTGTAGCCCGCCAGACGCATGTTGGAGGTGTTCTCGCCTTCCTGACCGTAGATAATGACGACCTTCGCGTCCGCGCCCAGCTTCTCGGCGACGTACGCGCCGCCGATCGCCGCGGCGTCCTCATTGGACGTGCCAACGAAGGAGGTCTTGCTTTCGAGGTTCGCGTCCGTGTCCACGAACACGACCGGCACCGTCGCCTGAGACAGCGCCGCCGCCGCCGCGTCGCCGTCGTTCGGCGCGCAGACGATCGCCGCGATGTCCTGTCCCAGCTGCTCCTCGATCATCGAGACCTGCCCGGAGATGTCGCTCTCCGCGCCGGGGCCGATGACGGTCACGGTAATGCCCAGATCTGCCGCCGCCGCATCGCAGCCCGCCTTGACGTAGTTCCAGTATTCGCTCGACAGGGTCTTGAGGACCACCGCCACGGTCTCGCCCTCGGCGAACGCCGGCGCCGCCAGACCGAGGCAGAGAATCAGCGCGAGGAACAGGGATGCTAGCTTTTTCATGGTGTTTCCTCCTCAATTTATTATTTACGCCATAGGCGCAATAACCTCGCTTTTTACGCAAACTGCTTAAAAAGTATGTTTGAATTATAGCATGTTACGGTGCATCTGTCAACGCCTAATATCAAATCCATGTTAAAAGTTAAGAAAAATGTTCCGGCAAAGGAAGGCAGAAAAGCCGCCTCCGCGCGGCGGCGAAGGCGGCTTGCATCCCCTGGCGGCGTTCAGTTGCCGCACTCGATGCTGATCTGGTTGAAGATGCCCAGCAGGTCGTTGACGGTGGTGGCGCGCTTCTCCTCGCCGGACTTGTCCAGCACGATCTGACCCTTGTCCATCATGAGGATGCGGCTGCCGTACTCGACGGCGTAGCGCAGGTTGTGGGTGACCATCAGCGCGGTGAGCTTGTTTTCGCGGATGACGCGGTCGGTCAGCTCCATGATGCGGTCGGCTGTGCTGGGGTCGAGCGCGGCGGTGTGCTCGTCGAGGATGAGGAACGCCAGCGGCGACATGGTCGCCATGACCAGCGCGACCGCCTGGCGCTGACCGCCGGAGAACGCGCCCATGCGCACGTTGAGCTTGTCCTCGAGTCCGAGGTGCAAATCCGCCAGCCGGTCGCGGTATTCGGCGACGCGCCGGCGCGAGATTCCGGGCTGCAGCCCGAAGCACTTGCCCTTGTTGTCCGCCAGCGCCATGTTCTCCAGCAGCGTCAGGTCCGGGCAGGTGCTGACGGCGGGGTTCTGGAAGATGCGGCCCATGGCGCGGTAGCGCTTGAACTCGCGCAGGCTGTTCACGCGCTTGCCGTCGATGAGGATGTCGCCGCCCTCGACGGGGATGCTGCCGCAGATGATGTTGAGCATGGACGTCTTGCCGCTGCCATTGCTGCCGACGATGGCGACGAACTCGCCGTCGGCGACCTTGAGGTTGAAGTCGCGGAACAGCGCCATTTCGGTGATCGTTCCGGGATTGTAGACCTTGGTGATGTTCTTCAGCTCAAGCATGGCGCTTCACCTTGCCCTTCTGCAGGTTGCCCAGCACCAAAATCGCCAGGAACAACACCGCCGTGACGAGCTTGAGCAGGTTCGCCGGCAGGCCGAGGTTGATCGCGATCTGGATGCAGATCTTGTAGACGACGCTGCCGACGACCACCGCCGTGGTGCCCTTGACGAACGACAGCTTCTTGAAGATGGTCGTGCCGATGATGACCGTCGCCAGTCCAAACACCATCTGACCGGTGCCCATGGTGCTGGAGAAGGAGCGCTGCTCCTGCGCCACGATCGCGCCCGCCAGCGCCACCAGCGCGTTGGCGATCGTCAGGCCGAGGATCTTGGCGCGCCCGACGTCCTTGGCGATGGCGGTGACGACGCTGGGGTTGTTGCCCGCCGCGCGCAGCAGCAGGCCGCTGCGCGTCTTGAAGTAGAGGTCCAGCAGCACCTTGACCACCAGCGCCAGCACCGCCGAGACGATCAGCTTGCGCTGCATCAGCGTCAGGCCGCCGAAGAGCGCCATCACCGGCGCGGAGGTGAAGATGGTGTCGATGTCGCGCCCGATGGCGAGGTTCGAGCCGGCGATCTGCAGGTTGATGGAGAACAGCGCCGTCATGGTGATGATGCCCGCCAGCAAATCGCGCACCTTGAGGCGCACGTGGATGACGCCCGTGACCAGGCCCGCCAGCGCGCCCACGCCCGCCGCGGCGAGCAGCGCGAGGAACGGATCGCATCCGCCGACCATCAGCACCGCCGCCACGGCGGCGCCCAGCGGGAAGCTGCCGTCGACGGTCAGGTCGGGGAAGTCGAGGATCTTGTAGGTGATGAACACGCCGTAGGCGAGCTGCGCGTAGATCAGTCCCTGCGTCAGCGTGCTGACCAGAAGGTCGATGTAGGTGCTCATGTCCGGTCGCTCCTTGTCGTCGCGTCGAAGGCGGGCGCGCGCCGGAAAGCGCGCCGCCCGCAAGCGTCCATTATAATAGTAGGTACGGATTCATCCGCCGGGGGGGGCGTCATTCGGCGTCGCCCGCCTCGATGGCGACTTCCGCGACCTCCGCCGGCACCTCGATGCCGAGGTTGGCGATGGCGTCGGAATTGACATAGATCGAGTACTCGGAGATCGTCTCATAGGGCAGGTCCTCGCAGGTGGCTTCGCCGGTGAGGATCTTCGCCGCCATCAGGCCGGTCTGGCGTCCGAGCTGGATGTAGTCGATGCCGGCGGCGGCGCCGCACCCGAGCCTGACCTGCTCGATCTCGCTGCCGTAGACGGGGATGTTGGCGGTATCGGTCTTTTCGAGGATGGAGGAGAGCACGCCGACGACGTTGTTGTCCGTCAGGTTGGAGAAGCAGTCCACGCCGCGTGCGATGAGCGTGTCCGCCGCCTGCGTGACCTCGCTCTGGCTGGTGACGCCGACGACCTCGACCGCAAAGCCGTAGTCGCCGCACTTCTCCTGATACTCGGCGATGGCGGAGACGGAGTTGGGCTCGCTGGTGGTGTAGATGATGCCGATGGTCTCGGCGTCGGGCTGGAGCTGGCGGATGAGCTCGAGCTGCGCCTCGACGGGCAGCTTGTCGCTGGTGCCGGTAATGTTGCCGCTGTCGACGCCCGCCTCGACCGGGTCGGTGATGGCGGTGAACACCACGGGGATGTTCTTGTCCTCGGCGGCGGCGTAGCAGGCGGTCGCCGACGGGGTGGCGATGGCGACCATCAGCGCGACGTTCGTCGCGGAGAAATTCTGGGCGATCTGCGCGGCGATGGCGTTGTCAAAGCCGGCGTTCTGGTAGTCGATCGTGAAATCCTCGCCCTCGACGAGTCCGGCGTCCGCCAGACCGAGCAGGAAGCCTTCGCGGCAGTTGTCCAGCGAGCCGTGCTCGCCGTACTGGTTGATGCCGATGGTGGGAATGTCCTCCGCCAGCGCGGAGAAAGCGCAGGTCAGCGCGAGCAGGGCGGCGAGCAGGAACGCGGAAAACGCCTTCATCACGGCGGTGTTCTTCATGGCAGCGATCTTCTTCATGGAAATTCTCCTTTGCTTTTCTGAATGGATGGTTGCAAAACGGCGCATCCGGCGATGCGCGCCGGTCAGTGCGGGCGATTCACCCCCGCCATCGAAAATCCAATCCCAACATGCCGTCGACCTTCTTTCTGTGGAATAAAAAAACTGTCCCAAATCGGTTCTCCGATCTGGGACAGGAATTCCTGCGGTGCCACCCAACTTGATGCTTTCGCATCCGCTCATTGTCTCGCACATCGCGATGCGAGCCGCTGGGATAACGGGCGCGGTTCCCGTCGGTGACTACTCGCTTGCGCTTTCGACCGCCCTCGTAAGTCCATTCGCATGGGCATCGTTGCCGCGATTCCACCATCCGCGGCTCTCTTGAAACTCCGCTTGCATGTTACTACTCTTACTCACCGGTTTGATTTCGGTTGTTGCTCTGTATTATACGCGCGCAGCGGCGCTTTGTCAAGCCTCTGAATTGTAAAGATTTTGCGCGCAGCATTTACATTCGCCTCACAGCGCCGCCTCGGGCGCGGCGGGCGTCTGGCGATAGCCGGCGAGGAAGTCGGCGATGCGGTGGGCGGCGTCGCGGAGCACCTCAACCTCGGGCAGATAGACGATGCGGAAGTGGTCCGGCGCGATCCAGTTGAAGCCGCGTCCGTGGGTGATGAGCAGCTTCTTCTCGCGCAGCAGGTCGAGGGCGAAGCGCTCGTCGTCGACAATGCCGAACTTCTTGACGTCCAGCTTCGGGAAGATGTACAGCCCCGCCTTGGGCTTGACGGCGCTCAGGCCGGGGATATCGTTGACGGCGCGGTAGATGAACTCGCGCTGCTCGTAGATGCGGCCGCCGGGGATGAGCAGCTCGTCCGCGCTCTGCACGCCGCCGAGCGCCGTCTGGATGATGCTCTGACCGGGCACGTTGGAGCACAGGCGCATCGACGCCAGCAGGTTGAGGCCCTCGACATAGCCCTTGATGCGCGACTTGTCGCCGCTCAGGCACATCCAGCCGCAGCGGAAGCCCGTCACGCGGTGGGACTTGGACAGGCCGTTGATGTTCACCACCGGCAGGTCCGGCGCCAGCGCGCCGAGCGCCACGTGCTCCGCGCCGTCCATGACCAGGCGGTCGTAGATCTCGTCCGCCATCAGGATCAGCTCGTGCTCGCGGGCGATCTGGACGATCTGCTCCAGCACCTCGCGGGGATAGAGTGCGCCGGTGGGGTTGTTGGGGTTGATGACGACGATCGCCTTGGTGCGGTCGGTGACCTTGCTGCGCATGTCGGCGATGTCGGGATACCACTCGGACTGCTCGTCGCAGATGTAGTGCACGGCGCGACCGCCGGCGAGCGTCACCGCCGCGGTCCACAGCGGGTAGTCCGGCGCGGGCACGAGCACCTCGTCGCCGTCGTTGAGCAGGCCCTGCAGCGCCATGGTGATCATCTCGCTGGCGCCGTTGCCGGTGTAGATGTCGTCGATGCCGACGTTGGGAATCTTCTTCAGCTGGCAATACTGCATGATGGCCTTGCGCGCCGAGAACAGTCCCTTGGAGTCCGAATAGCCCTGCGTGTCGCGCAGGTTATAGATCATGTCCACGAGGATCTCGTCCGGCGCATAGAGGTGAAACGGCGCGGGGTTGCCGATGTTCAGCTTGAGCACCTGCATGCCGTTTGCCTGCATGCGGTTGGCCTCCTCCATCACCGGGCCGCGAATGTCGTAGCAGACGTCGTTGAGCTTGGTCGACTTTTCAAAACTTCTCATGATCGCTCCTCCTGTCCTGTGCGTCGGTCGCGGCAAACAAAAACGCCCCAAGCGCTCGCTTGCGCTTAGGGCGAATGCTGCCATCCGTGTTACCACCTAAGTTCAGGTCCGGGACCTGCTCTCTGCCGGTACGTTCATACCGCTTCCCGCTAACGGGGGAAATCCGTTGAAGCCTACGGGCGCGCGCGCCTTTCGGTCCAAAGCTCGGGAACCGCTTCGCCGCGGGCATCGCGAGGGCTTGCACCAGCCGCCCCCTCTCTTCGCCGATCCGTCGCGGGTACTCTCTTCCGTCAAAGCCGATCCGTCTGAAAAGGTTGATATTACTTTACCACGCCGGCGCCGCCTTGTCAAGCCCGAATTTTGCAAAATGTGCGTCCGGCGCCTATCTCACAGATTGCCCCGCAGCCATTCGGCGACCAGGCACGCCGCCTCGCGCACCATGAAATGCGGCAGCGTCACGCCGGCGTAGGGCGCGGCGATGCCGTGGATGTCGGCGTAGCCCGCCCTTCGCGCCAGCGCGACGGCGCGCCAGACGTGGTAGTTGTTGGTGACGATGCCGACCGAATCGCCCTGCGCGTCCAGCAGCGCGCGCGAAAAGGCGAGGTTCTCCGCCGTGGTCGCCGACCGGTCCTCGAGGCGGATGCGCTCCGGCGCGATGCCCGCCGCGATCAGCGCTTCGCGAATGCACGCCGCCTCGCTGACCGGCTCGTCCGCGCCCTGTCCGCCGGACGCCACGGCAATCGCGTCCGGGTTGGCCTGCAGGTAGGCAGCGGCGGTTTCCACGCGCTGGCGCAGCGCGCGGCTGGGCTTGCCGTCCGCCTCGACGCGCGCGCCCAGCACGATCACGGCGTCGAGATCCGCCGGCGGCGCGGCGTGCATGCCGGAAATGACCAGTCCCAGCAGCGCCGCCAGCAGCAGCGCGCCCGCCGCCAGCAGCGCCCGCCACGCCGCGCGCACCC
>CALVPU010000117.1 GCA_944353735.1 uncultured Eubacteriales bacterium
AAGATGCGCAGGTTGGCGCTGGGATCGACGTAGTCGACGGTGTAGCCGTTCTGGTCGACGGAGAAGTTGCCGTTGTCGAGCTCGGACCAGTAGACGCTGGACTCATACGGCTGGATGACGTAGTTGATGCCGAGGTTCTGCTGCCAGAAGGCGCCCAGCACCTGCGCGATGAGGTTCTGCTCGGTGCTGTTCTGGCACACGAGGGTGACGGTCGGGAAGCCCTCGCCGTTCGGGTAACCCGCCTCCGCCATCAGCGCCTGCGCCGCCTCGACGTCCTCGGCGAACATGTCGCCCGCGACCTCGCGGTAGGACTTGCTCGAGTCGGTCAGCGACGGCTGCGCGTAGGGCACGAAGCCGAACACCGGCTGGGAGTCGGAGCCAATGGCGTCGAGCAGGCCCTGGCGGTCAATCGCCATGGCGAACGCCTGGCGCACGCGCTTGTCGGAGAACTCCGGCAGGGTGGTGTTGAAGTCGCAGTAGCAGATGCCGATCTTGCCCACGTCGTGGAACTCCTCGGTGCCGCTGTACTGGTTGGTGGCGTCGAGGTTGAGGCTGGTGAGCACGTTGATCTCGCCGTTGTTGTAGGCGGTCAGCGCGGTGGCGTCGTCGGGGATGACGACGAACTGCACTTCGTCGATCGCGACCTCATCCGCCAGATAGTAGTTCGGGTTCTTGCTCAGCACGAGGCGGTTGAGGGAGGAGTACTCGGTGAGCATGAACGGGCCGTTGCTGACGTAGGTGGAGACGTCGCTGGTCCAGTTCGGGTTCGCCTCGACGACGGCCTGGCACACGGGCATGAAGCCGGTGGTGGCGGTCAGGGAGAGGAACCACGGGGTGATGGTCTCCATCTCGACAACGAGGGTCAAATCGTCGGTGGCGTGGACGCCGACTTCATCGGCGGTGCACTCGCCGTTGTAGTACGCCTCGCCGTTTTTGATGATCCACAGGTCGCTGGCGCAGCCGGAGGCGTTTTCCGGCGTGAGCACGCGCAGCCAGGAATACTCAAAGTCGTGCGCGGTCAGCGGCGATCCATCGGACCACTTCAGGCCCTCGCGCAGCGTGAAGGTGTAGGTCATGCCGTCCTCGGAGACCTCGCAGCTTTCCGCCATGGCGGGCACGTAGCTGGTGCCGTCGGCGTCGAGCTTGTACAGGCCCTTGAACAGGTTCTGCAGCACGCGCGAGGAGCGGGCATAGGAGTTGAGGCCGGGATCCATCTGTTCGGGGTTGTCATTGATGGACGTGATGATCACGTGCTCGGCAGCGGTCTCGGCGACGGCGGGAACGACCGCCGCGGTCGCCGCCAGCATCAGGACCAGCAGCATGGACAGCAGCTTTTTCATCCGGATTACCTCCTGAGGTCATTTTTTCTTTTCACGGAAGCAGCTTATGCCCGCGAAAAATGTGATATTCCAGTTATATCAGTTTTACGCCGGTTTGTCAAGCACAAATTTGCGTTTTCGCCCGCAATCCTAATTCAATATCGCGGGCAAAACCGCGGCTTCTGTGTTAAAAATGCAAATTCGAGCAAATTCCGTTGCAACTTAAACGCCAAAGTAGTAGAATAGACCATATTCAGCCTTCATATTTGAGATTGTTGGAGCGTGATACGATGCTGAAGTACATTTGCAAGCGCCTGATGGCAGGCGTATTGACGATCATCGTGCTGATCACGGTGGCGTTCTTCATGATGCACGCCATGCCGGGCAGCCCGTTTACGCAGGCGGACCAGCGCGACATCCCGCCGGAAGTGCTCGCGCGCATGGAAGCCAGTTACGGCCTTGACCGGCCCGTGTTCGAACAGTACCTTTCCTATTGGAAATCGCTGCTGCGCGGCGATCTGGGCGTGTCGTTCAAGCAGGCGAACACCTCCGTCAACGACATCATCGAGACGCACTTCCCCGTCTCGGCGCGCGTCGGCGGCGTGGCGGTGGTCGTCTCGCTGGTCATCGGCATCCCGCTGGGCCTGCTGGCGGCGGTGTACCGCGGCAAGGCGATCGACATGGCGTCGATGGTGTTCGCCACCATCGGCATCTCCGTGCCGGTGTTCGTCATCTCGGTGCTGCTGATGTACCTGTTCGCCAACGTGCTGCAGTGGCTGCCGTCCTACGGCCTGACCAGCTGGCGGCACTACATCCTGCCGGTGGCGTGCCTGTCGTTCAGCCCCATCGCCTACATCGCCCGCCAGACGCGCTCGAGCATGCTCGAGGCGCTGGAGCAGGACTACGTGCGCACGGCGCGCGCCAAGGGCGTCAGCGAGCTGCTGGTCGTCGCCAAGCACGCGCTGAAGAACGCGCTGACGCCGGTCATCACCTATCTGGGCCCGCTGGTGGCGGGACTGCTGACGGGCTCGTTCGTGGTCGAGCGCCTGTTCTCCGTGCCCGGCATCGGGCGCTACTTCGTGCAGTCGGTCTCCGACCGCGACTACACGATGATCATGGGCATCGTCATCTTCTTCGGCATCTTCGTCGTTATCTGCAATCTCATCTCCGATATCCTGCTGGCGATCGTCGACCCGCGCGTCAAGCTCAGCGAATCCTGAACCCGAGGGAGGCAAGCGAAATGGCACTGAACATTCCCAAGAACGAAGAATACCTCTCCCTCCCCGACGAGATGTTCGTCATCGGTCAGGACGACGCGCAGGCGGAGGAAATCGTGCGCCCGAGCACGACCTACTGGCACGACGTCTGGCAGCGCTTCCGCCGCGACCCGCTGGCGCTGGCGGGGCTGGTGGTGCTGGCGGTGATCGCGCTGATGGCGATCTTCGTGCCGATGGTCTCGCCGTACAGCTACGACGGCATGGATCTGGCCAGCATGAACCGCGGCCCGAGCCTGCAGCATCCCTGCGGCACCGACCAGATGGGGCGCGACCTGTTCATCCGCATCCTCTACGGCGCGCGCATCTCGCTGACCATCGGCCTGGCGGCGGCGGCGATCAGCTTCGTCATCGGCGTGGTCTACGGCGGCCTGTCGGGCTATATCGGCGGGCGCACGGACATGGTGCTGATGCGCATCGTCGACATTCTCTCCAGCCTTCCGAGCCTTCTGTACATCGTGCTGATCATGCTGCTGCTGGGCTCGAGCGTGGGCAGCGTCATACTGGCGCTGTGCCTGACGTCGTGGGTCGGCACGGCGCGCGTGGTGCGCAGCGAGGTCATGCGCCTGAAGCACTCCGAATACGTGCTGGCGGCGCGGCTGTCGGGCGCGAACGTGCGCCAGCTGCTGCTGCACCATCTGGTGCCCAACGCCATGGGCCCGATCATCGTCTCCACGGCGTTTCTGATCCCCAGCGCGATCTTCTCGGAATCCTTCCTGTCCTTCCTCGGCATCGGCATTCAGGCGCCGATGGCGAGCTGGGGTTCTCTGGCGAACTACGCCATCCCGATGCTGCTGTCGCAGCCGCACCAGATGTTCTTCCCCGTGCTGGCAATCTGCCTGACGATGTTCTCGCTCAACTTCGTCGGCGACGGCCTGCGCGACGCACTCGACCCGCGCATGAAGAAGTGAGGAGGCGAAGCAATTGAACCTGCTGGAAGTCAAAAACCTGAACACCTCCTTCAAGATCGGCGTGGGCACGGTGCAGGCCGTGCGCGGCGTAAGCTTCCACGTCGAAGAGGGCGAATCCATCGGCATCGTCGGCGAGTCCGGCTCGGGCAAGAGCGTGACGATGCTGTCGGTGATGGGGCTGCTGCCCGCCTACGCGTCGATTGAGGCGGACTCCCTGCGCTTTGACGGCAAGGAGCTGACGAAGATGTCGCCCAAGGAGCTGCGCGCCCTGCACGGCAGCGAAATCGGCATGGTCTTTCAGGACCCCATGACCAGCCTGAACCCGCTGTTCACCGTGCAGAACCAGCTGATGGAGCCGCTGCGCATTCACCAGCACATGAACCGCGCGCAGGCAAAGCAGCGGGCGCTGGAGCTGCTCAAGCTGGTGGAGATTCCCGATCCCGAATCGCGCCTGAAGCAGTACCCGCACGAATTCTCCGGCGGCATGCGCCAGCGCGTGATGATCGCCATCGCCATCGCCTGCAACCCGAAGATGGTCATCGCCGACGAGCCGACCACGGCGCTGGACGTGACGATTCAGGCGCAGATTCTCGATCTGCTCAACCATCTCAAGCGCGAGATGAACACCTCCATCATCATGATCACGCACGATCTGGGCGTCATCGCCAGCATGTGCAGCCGCATTCTGGTGATGTACGGCGGCATCATCTGCGAGGAGGGCACGGCGCGGGAAATCTTCTACGACGCGCGCCACCCGTACACGTGGGGCCTGCTCAACTCCATTCCCAAGATCCACGGCGATCCCAACGAAAAGCTCATCCCCATCCACGGCACGCCGCCGGACATGCTGATGCCGCCGAAGGGCTGTCCCTTCGCGCCGCGCTGCCAGTACTGCATGCCGGTCTGCCGCGAATACATGCCGCCGCGCACGGTGCTCAACGGCACGCACGCCGTGTCGTGCCACCTGATGCACCCCAAGGCGCCGCAAGTCAAAAGGGAGGTGTGACCATGGCGAATCCACTGATCTCGGTGCGCAACCTGAAGATGTACTTCCCCGTGGGCGCGTCCTTCCTGCCCGGACGGCGCAAGGTGCTCAAGGCGGTCGACGACGTCAGCTTCGACCTGCAGGCAGGCGAGACGTTCGGTCTGGTCGGCGAGTCCGGCTGCGGCAAGACGACGGTCGGGCGCACGCTGGTGCGCCTCTACAAGCCGACCGGCGGTCAGATCCTGCTCGGCGGCACGGACATCGCCCCCATGGACGAGCGCACCGTGCTGCCCTACCGCAAGCGCATGCAGATGATCTTTCAGGACCCCTACGCCTCGCTGAACCCGCGCATGACCGTCTCCAGCATCATCGCCGAGCCGCTGCGGCTGCAGGGCGCCAAGTCGGAGGAGATCAACGCGCGCGTCAGCGAGCTGATCGAACAGGTCGGCCTCAAGAAGGACCACCTCAACCGCTATCCGCACGAGTTCTCCGGCGGTCAGCGCCAGCGCATCGGCATCGCCCGCGCGCTGGCGACGCGCCCGGAGTTCATCGTCTGCGACGAGCCGATCTCCGCGCTGGACGTCTCCATTCAGGCGCAGGTCATCAACATGCTCGAGGAGCTGCAGGAAAAGCTCGGCATGACCTACCTGTTCGTCAGCCACGACCTGTCCATGGTGCGCCACATCTCCCACCGCGTGGGCGTGATGTACCTCGGTCATCTGGTCGAGCTGGCGACGGTCGAGGAGCTCTACTCCAACATGCAGCACCCCTACACGCAGGCGCTGATGAGCGCCGTGCCGGTCGCCGATCCGGACCTCGCCGCACAGTCGCAGCGCATCGTGCTGCAGGGCGACGTGCCCGCGCCGATCGACCCGCCCAGCGGCTGCCCCTTCCGCACCCGCTGCCGCTACGCCAGCAAGCGCTGCGCCGAGGAGCGCCCCGAACTGCGCGACATCGGCGGCGGTCACCTGTTGGCGTGCCACATCCACTGAGCGCGGTTCCACGCGCCCGCGTCACCATGCGCCGCGCATCTCACCAGACTTGACTTTACAGCCCGCCCTGTATATATTGGGAGAAGCTGCGCGCCGCCGAAGCGGGATTCCAAAGGGCCTCACGTCCCTCTGACCGGAGCCTCAGGGCCCACGTCCTCCCTCCACCCCCCGCATCCCGCCAACCCCGGCGTCGCGGGCGGCCCTCCACCGCCCGTGACAGCTGCCACATCCCATTCACCTCATCCTGCGGCGCGCATGCGCGCCGCCAAAGCGGGATTCCAAAGGGTCTCAGACCCTTTGGCTGGGGGTTCGGGGGACAGCG
>CALVPU010000118.1 GCA_944353735.1 uncultured Eubacteriales bacterium
AGTCCCGCGCCGGCATTGATGCCCAGCACGCTCGGCGACGCCAGCGGATTGCGCAGCACCGACTGCAGCAGCAGCCCCGCCGTCGCCAGCGCGCTGCCCGCCACGACCGCCGCCAGCGCCCGCGGCAGGCGCACGTAGAGGAATACCCGCGCCGCCACGCTCTCGCGCTCGCCGCCCGCCAGCGCCCGCACGATGTCTGCCGGCGACACGCCGCTCGCCCCCAGGCAGAAGTTTGCCAGCGCGCTGAGCAGCAGCAGCGCCAGCGCGCCCAGCAGCACGCGCCTACCGCGGCGCATACAACAGCTCCTGCACGAGCGCGTACGCCTCCGCCCAGCGCCCGTTGGGCCGATAGTGAAACAGCTCGCGGTCGAGCACCGCGAAGCGCCCCTCGCGCACCGCGGTCAGCGTCGACCAGGCGGGATTGTCCAGCAGCGTCTGCGCCAGCATCCGCTCCGCCGCCTCGACGTCCGCGCCCATCGTCACGGCGAAGATGTAGTCCGGATCGGCGGCGAGCACCGCCTCCAGCGTCAGGTTCTCCAGCAGGGACGAATCGCTGTCCGCCAGATTGACCAGCCCCATATCGCGGAGGATGGGACCCGCCACGGTGCTGCCGCTGTCCTTGGCGCGCACGCTCGTGGCATAGGCGCGCAGCAGCAGCACCGTGCGCTCGCCGTAGCCGTCCGACGCCTGCGCCGCGGCGATCATCGCCTCGATCGGCCGCTGCACCGTTTCCACCTTTTCGCGGTACAGGTCCTCGCGCCCGGTGAGCGCCGTGAACGCGCCCAGCAGGTCCATATAGTCGCGCCAGTCGAGCACGGAAAAGTAGCCGCAGGGAATGCCCGCCGACTCGAGCATGGCGCCGATGGCGGGATGGGCGGCGGTGTCCGCCGAGAGGATCACGAAGTCCGGCTCCAGCGAAAACAGCCGTTCCAGATTCGGCTCCGAGTGGCTGCCGAGATTCGCCGCGCCGCCCTGCGCGCGCGCGCCCGGCGCGTCGACGGCGTCCTCCGTAGTGCCCGCAAGCGCGCCGCCCGCTTCCAGCCAGATCTCGCCGTAGGAGCCCAGCAGCGCCACCGCGCGCTGCGGCGCCTCCGCAAAGGCGACCTCGCGCCCCAGCGCGTCCACGATCGACATCTCCGCCTCGGCGGGATGCGCCAGCAGCAGCCCCAACAGCATCAAGCACGCCATCGCGCGCAAACGTGCGCTCATCCGCAGTCCTCCCCTTTGCGCCCTCCGCGGGGCAATCTTTTTCCATTATAGCACAGTTCTCCCGCCGCGTAAACCGACAAAGTGCGGCAAAATCGGTGAATTAACCGAATCCGTTATTGACATATGTTCATATATCGTGTACCATGAAATCGGGAAGCAGCGCACGCACAAGTGAACATGGACAGAGGAGGCGGTGATCATGGCGCCGGCTTTCAAGCGCAGGTGTATCTGCTCGGTGCCGAAAGTCACGTCGTTTGTCCCGGAAGGACAGCGCCCCGAAGACGCGGTGCGCATCGGGCTGGACGAATACGAGGCATTGCGGCTGATGGACTTTCGCAAGCTGACGCAGGCGGAGTGCGCCGCGCGCATGGGCGTCTCGCGCGCCACGGTGGCGCGGATGTACGAGCGCGCGCGCGGAGCGGTGGCGGAAGCGCTGGTGCTGGGCAAACGCCTGAAGATCGAAGGCGGCGACGTTCGCATCTGCCCGGCGATGAAGCCCGAGTGCGCCGGCGAACCGCTCTGCTGTCACAGGCACGACGACCAAAATGGAGGGATGGTTGGATGAAGGTACTCATTCTCGGCGGCGTCGCCGCGGGCACGAAGGCCGCGGCAAAGCTCAAGCGCGAAATGCCGGACGCTCAGGTGACGATCCTCACGCGCGGCAAGGACATCTCCTACGCGGGCTGCGGTCTGCCGTACTATGTCGGCGGCGCGATCGCCTCGCGCGCGGCGCTGGTGGTCAATTCACCGGAGCAGTTCTCCGGGCTGACGGGCGCGAAGGTGCTCACCGGTCGCGAGGCGTACAAGGTCGAGCCCGAAGCGCGCGCGGTGTGGGCGCGCAACCTCGATACCGGCGCGGAAGAGCGCTATGAATACGACGAACTGATCATCGCCGTGGGCGCGTCGCCGTCGGTGCCGCCGCTGGAAGGCGTCGGCCTCAAGGGCGTCTTCACGATGCGCACGCCGGACGACGCGGTCGCCGCGCGGGACTACATCGACCAGAACGGCGCGCGGCGCGCGGTGGTGGTCGGCGGCGGCTTCATCGTGCTGGAACTGGCGGAAAACCTGAAGGCAAAGGGACTGACCGTGACGGTGGTCGAGGCGCTGCCACAGATCATGGCGAACGTGCTCGACCCCGAGATGGCGGACTACGCGCGCAAACAGCTGGTCAAAGCGGGCATCCGCGTGCTCACCGGCACCACGGCGTCGAAGTTCGCCGGCGAAGGCAAGGTGCAGTCCGTGGCGACGAGCGCCGGCACGCTGCCGGCAGACGTGGTCGTGCTCTCCGTGGGCGTGAAGCCGAATACCGCCTTCTTAAGCGACATCGGACTTGAGATGAATCGCGGCACGATTCTCGTCGATGCGCACATGCGCACGAACCTCGCGCACATCTACGCCGCCGGCGACTGCGCGCAGGTGACGAACCGCTTGACCGGCGCGGGCCAGTGGTCACCCATGGGCTCGAGCGCCAACCTCGAGGCGCGCGTGCTCGCCGAGGACCTCGCCGGCGGCGACAAGGCGTTCCCCGGCGTGCTGGGCACCGCCGTGGTCAAACTGCTGGACAATCTCAACTGCGGGCGCACGGGCCTGACCGAGGCCGCTGCAAAGCAGGCGGGCTTCGACGTCGTCACCGCGCTCGCCGTCACCGACGACAAGGCGCACTACTATCCCGGCGCGTCGACGTTCGTCACCAAGCTGATCGCCGACCGCGCCAGCCGCCGCCTGCTGGGCATTCAGGTGTTCGGCGCGGGCGCCGTGGACAAGATG
>CALVPU010000119.1 GCA_944353735.1 uncultured Eubacteriales bacterium
TACCTTTCAAGTCGGCTGGATTGCGGGGTGCTTCATCATGATCTTTGAAATGAAAAACATCGTCAAGACGTACTATTCCGTCTGCGCGAATGACAACGTCAGCCTTCACCTCAACCGCGGGGAGATCCTCGCCATCGTCGGCGAAAACGGCGCCGGCAAGTCCACCATCATGAAGATCCTCTACGGCCTCGTCCGCCCGAACTCCGGCGAGATCTACGTCAACGGCGAGAAGATGCACTTCCGCTCGCCGTCGGACGCCATGGCTGCCGGCATCGGCATGGTGCAGCAGCACTTCATGCTCTTCGAGGAGATGACCGTTGCCGAGAACATCGTGTTCAAAAACGAGATCCACCGCGGCCCGTTCATGGACATGAACAAGACGGTCGAGACCGTGCGGGCGCTTTCCGATAAATATCAGCTGAAGATCGACCCGACGGCGCGCATTTCCGACTGCCCCGTCGGTCTGCGCCAGCGCGTCGAGATTCTCAAGATTCTCTATCAGAACGCCGAGATCATCATCTTCGACGAGCCATCCGCCGTGCTGACGCCGCTGGAGGTCGACGCGCTGCTGGAGACGATGCGCCAGCTCGCCAAGGCCGGCAAGAGCATCGTCATCATCACCCACAAGCTGCAGGAAGTCATGGCGGTGTCCGACCGCGTGTACGTCATGCGGCAGGGCAAGGTCGTCGCCGAGCGCATGACCGCCGACACGAACATCGAGGAGCTCGCCTTCCTGATGGTCGGCCGCCAGATCGTCAACCGCGTCATCCAGCCCGTGCACGCGCAGGGAACCCTGCTGGAGACGAAGGGCCTGCGCCTGACGGAAGACGGCCGCGAGGTGCTCAAGGGCATCGACATCCACGTCGACGCTGGCGAGATTGTCGGCATCGCGGGCGTGTCGGGCAACGGTCAGTCCGAGCTGATCAACTGCATCACCGGCCTGACGCCCGTCGCCGACGGTCAGGTGCTGGTGCAGGGCAAGGACGTGACGAACCAGTCCGTGCGCGCCATCCGCGACGCGGGGCTGGCGCACATTCCCGAAGACCGCTACGTCTGGGGCTCCGCCACGGAGGGTTCGCTCGAGGAAAACACCCTCATGGGCAAGCAGGACACGCAGCCGTTTTCCAGACATGGTCTGGTCAACCACAAGCGCATCCGCGAGTACGCGCGCAAGCTGATTTCCGACTTCGGGGTCAAGGCGTCCTCGCCGACGCAGAAGATGCGCGAGCTGTCCGGCGGCAACGCCCAGAAGCTGATCGTCGCGCGCGAGATGAGCCTGGACACGCCGGTGCTCATCTGTTGCGAGCCGACGCGCGGCATCGACATCGGCGCCATGGAATCCATTCACGACCGCATGGTCAAAAAGCGCGATTCCGGCGCGGCGGTGCTGCTGGTCTCCTCGGAGCTGACGGAGATCATGAGCCTGTCGGATCGAATCTACGTCATCTACGAGGGGCGCATCAACGGCGAGTTCAAGCGCGACAGCATGGACGACAAGGCGCTGGGTCTTCTGATGGTGGGAGGTGCGGTCAATCATGAATGAGGAATCCCGAAACTGGAAAAAGACGCTGGGCGCCGTTGCCGATGGCTTCGGTCAGCCGCTGGTCGCGGTGCTGATCAGCCTGCTGCTCGGCGCAGTGGTCATCATGATCTGCGGTGAGAACGTGTTCACCGCCTACGGCGCGATGATCCGCGGCGCGTTCGGCAACGAGTTCTACATCAACGACACCCTCAAGCGCGCGACGCCGATCATCATGGGCGGTCTCGCGGTGTGCATCGCGTGGCGCTCCGGCTACGAGGCGATGGGCGGCGAGGGTCAGATGATTCTGGGTGCGTTCTGCTCGGCGCTGGTCGCCTACTACCTGCCGCTGCCGGGCTTCGCGCGCGTGCTGCTGGCGATGCTGGCGGCGGTGATCGTCGGCGCGGCATACTCGGCGCTGTCGGCATGGCTGTACGACAAGTTCGAGGTCACGTTCATCATCTCCACGCTGATGCTCAACTACATCGCCAACTACTTCGCCAGCTACATGACGAACTTCGTCGTCAAGGACCCCGAGGCGCTGGACATCAACGCCGTGCAGACCGGCAAGATCGCCGCGGAGGCGCAGCTCGCCGCGATCACGCCCGGCTCAGTGCACTGGGGCTTCGTGCTGGCGCTGGTGGCGGTGGTGATCGCGTACTTCGTGTTCAAAAAGACGACCTTCGGCTACAAGTCCCGCATGGGCGGCCTGAACCCGAAGTTCGCCCTCTATGGCGGCATCAACGCCCGCCGCATGCTCTACGTCGTGCTGCTCATCAGCGGCGCGCTGGCGGGTCTGGGCGGCTCATTCGAGGCGCTCGGCTCCAAATACCGCTACATCGACCAGATGATCTTCACCACCGGCTACGCGTGGAGCGGCATGGTCGCCGCGCTGCTGGCGAATCTCAACCCGATCGGCACGGCGGTCGCCTCGATCCTGCTCGCCGGACTGTCCACCGGCGGCAGCGCCATGCAGCGCAGCACGGAAATTCCCGTCGAGGTCTGCAACATGATCGAGGGCATCATCACGCTGTTGATGTCGGTCAGACTGCTGCGGCTTGCACAGCGGAGCCATCGCGCGCGGAAAGCGCTGAGGGAGGGCGAAAAGGCATGACGAATTCCATCGATTACCTCGCCACCGTATTCAACAGCACGCTTCGGCAGATGACGCCGATTCTGCTGGTAGCGCTGTGCGCGGGCGTCTGCTCAAAGGTCAAGGTGTTCAACATCGCGCTGGAGGGCACGCTGCTGACGAGCGCGTTCTTCGCCTTCCTGACGCAGTACTTCCTCGGAAACATCTGGCTGACCATCGTCGTGGCGATGCTGGTGGCAATGCTGCTGACGTTCATCATGTCGTTCTGCATCGTGCGCCTCAACGGCAAGCCGATGATCGTCGGCATGGCGATCAACACCTTCTCGCTGGGCTTCACGACGTTCATGCTGTCGATCATATTCGACACGAAGGGCACCGTGTCCGACATGAACATGGGCGGCCTGCCGAAGGTCACGCTGCCAATCATCAAGGACATTCCCATCCTCGGCACCATGTTCGCTAACCTGACGGTCGTCGACTATGCGGCGTTCCTGCTTGCGATCGTGATGTACGTCATCATGTACAAGACGGTCATCGGCTTCCGCCTGCGCGCCATCGGCATCAACCATGCCGCCGCCAGCTCGCTGGGCATCAACGTTGCGCGCAACCAGATCATCTCCACCACGCTGTCCGGCGCGATGATCGGCCTCGCCGGCTGCCTGCTTTCGCTCGGCGCGGTCACGGTGTTCACGCAGAACATCTCCTCCGCGCGCGGCTACATCGCGCTGGCCGCCAACAACCTCTGTCAGGGGCATCCGATCGGCGCCCTGCTCTCCAGCGCGCTGTTCGGCTTCACGCAGTCGCTCGGTCGCGTGCTGCAGAACACGGCGATCAAGCAGCAGCTTCTGGAGTGCATCCCCTACATCGCGACGATCATCGCCATGGCGGTCTACAACGCCATCGCCCGCCGCCGCGCAAAGGCCGCTAAGCTCTGATCCCCCCATCAAAAGGCGCTTGCCCACCAGCAAGCGCCTTTCACTGTTCATCTGTCGAGGAAGGGAACCCAGGGCAAGGAAGAAAGCGCTCCTGAAAAAAGCTGGCGCGAAAGTAGACAGGCTCGGAGTCACTTCAGCTCTCTCCAGCACACGCGGGCGCCTTCCAGCGTTAAACCCAAAATTTCCAGCCGGGAACGGACAAGGAGATAGCATTCGCCGAATGATTTTGGTCGTCTTTTTCTGCCCTCCGACCTCATATCTATTGTATCGCTACAGGCGCGCAATGTAAAGTTTTGAAAACCTATTGATTCTTGGCATGAGATATAGTATAATACTACTTGTGTTGAGCGCTGAGAGCTTTCCGGCACGATGGCGTAAGGCATGCTGATGTAGCTCAGTCGGTAGAGCGCATCCTTGGTAAGGATGAGGTCACCGGTTCGAATCCGGTCATCAGCTCCATAAAAGGACTGAAACTTTGATACAAGGTTTCAGTCCTTTTCTTTATGTTCTTGCAGAAACCTAATGCGAAACGGCAAATGCACCCGGGAATTTGCATTAGTTCCGTCCTATACCGTCACCATCGA
>CALVPU010000120.1 GCA_944353735.1 uncultured Eubacteriales bacterium
CCTCCATACTCAACCTCATGGAAAACGCCGGCCGCGACATCGAGGACGAGGCGCTGCGCGAGCAGATGAAGTCGTCCGGCCTCGGCACGCCGGCCACGCGCGCGGCGGTGATCGAGCGGCTGATCGAGGTCGGCTACGCGCGCCGGTCCGGCAAGTCAATCGTCTCCACCGAAAAGGGCCGGCAGCTGATCGACGTCGTGCCGGAACAGATCGCCTCCGCGGTCACCACGGGCAAGTGGGAAAAGGCGCTGGCAGAACTCGCCGGTTATGGCGACGCCGCGGCGCGGGCGGCGAAGTCGGCGCGCTTCATGGCGGGCATCCGCCGCTTTTCGCAGTTTCTGGTCGACGCGGCGAAACAGGCGCCCGAGGGTGTGCGCTTTGAGCGCGAGGCCGCCAAGCCGCGCAAGGCGGCGCCTGCCCGGACGGCGCGCCGGTCCGCCAACCCAAAGTCCGGCGCATCTGCCAACCAGAAGCCCGGCGCATCCGCCGGCAAGCCCGCGGCGCGCCGGCGCAAGGCAAACCGCGTGGACAAATAGCGCAGGATGGGGTGTTTTTTGCGATTTTTTTGCGCGGGATGCAGGAAAAGCGGAGCCGCATGTAGAATGAGGTAAATGAGACGTTAAGCCGGGCGCGTCCCGACGGCGCGTCGGCGCGGGGATCGAAACCGGCGGCGTCACTTTGATATAAAGGAGCGAATACCATGAAGTACATCTATACCGGCAAGGGAATGGAAGTCACCGATACGCTCAAGTCCCGTGTAGAAAAGAAGCTCGGCAAGTTCGAGCGCTATTTCCGCGAAGAGCCGGAGGTCTCCGTGCGCTTTAAGCTGCAGAAGGGCGCGCGGAACATCGTCGAGATCACCGTGGTGGTCGGCGGCGTCATTCTGCGCGCCGAGGAGTGCTCCAACGACATGTACATGTCCATCGACCGCGCCGCGGACAAGCTGGAACGCCAGCTGCGCCGCTATCGCACCAAGCTCGAGAAGCGCATCCGCCCCTCGGAGCTGGAAGCGGCGGACGAGTCGGAAGCGGCGTACGAGGCGCCCAGCTTCGACGTCGTGCGCACCAAGCGCTTCGGCGTCAAGCCGATGAGCGTCGAGGACGCCATCGCCCAGATGGAGCTGCTCGGGCACGACTTCTTCCTCTTCCTCAACGAGGAAATCGACACGCTGTGCGTGCTCTATCGCCGTCACGACGGCAGCTACGGCCTGCTCCAGCCGGAAATGTAAACGCTGCGGCGGGATTTCCCGCTGCCCTGCGCGCGCCCCATGCGGGGCGCGCGCTTTGTCGCAAAGGCTGCTATCGCTTACTTTTTACACGCTTGTGGGTGGACGGGTATTGACAAGTACACGAAATCGGTCTATAATACAACCATTCTGAGACGGGAGGACGATTTCCATGCGTTCCTTCAACTACGCGGCGAACTTTTACTTTAGCTTTATCGGAACGGTCCGGTAAAGTGTTTTGCTGCGTCTGAATTTTCAGAAAAGAGGCGCCCGAAAGGGATCAGGGCTTCGCAGTGAGAACACTGCGAAGCCCCTTTTATTTGCAACGGAGGGATGAAAGATGATTATTCTCTTGAAGGAAAACGCCAATCCCAAGCAGGTGGAAAACCTGAAAAAGTTCCTGACCAGCCGCGGCTTCGGGCTGCACGAGTCGGTCGGCGAGCAGCACACGATCATCGGTCTGGTCGGCGATACCTCGAAGCTGGACATCGACCTGATCGCCTCGCTGGACGTGGTTGAGGCGGTGCGACGCATTCAGGAGCCGTACAAGAACGCCAACCGCAAGTTCCACGCGGCGGACACGGTCATCGACGCCGGCGGCGCGAAGATCGGCGGCGGGAACTTCATGGTCATCGCCGGCCCCTGTTCGGTCGAGAACCACGACCAGATCCTCTCCATCGCGCGCGACGTGAAGAAGTCCGGCGCGAACATGCTGCGCGGCGGCGCGTTCAAGCCGCGCACCTCGCCGTATGCCTTTCAGGGGCTGCACGAGAAGGGCATCGAATTGCTGCTCGAAGCCAAGCGCGAGACGGGCCTGCCGATCATCACCGAGATCATGGACATCAATCACCTGCCGCTGTTCGAGGACGTCGACATCATTCAGGTCGGCGCGCGCAACATGCAGAACTTCGAGCTGCTCAAGGAACTGGGGCAGACGCGCAAGCCGATTTTGCTCAAGCGCGGCCTGGCGAATACGATTCAGGAACTGCTGATGAGCGCCGAGTACATCATGGCGGGCGGCAACGAAAACGTCATCCTCTGCGAGCGCGGCATCCGCACCTTTGAGACCGCCACGCGCAACACGCTGGACATCTCCGCGGTGCCGGTGCTGCACAAGCTGACCCACCTGCCGGTGGTCGTCGATCCCAGCCACGGCACGGGCGTCAACGATCTGGTGCCGCCGATGGCGCTGGCGGCGGTCGCCGCGGGTGCGGACGGACTCATCATCGAGGTGCACAACGATCCCGTGCACGCGCTCAGCGACGGCAAGCAGTCGCTGACGCCGGAGCAGTTTGACGCGCTGGCGGGCGCCATTCGCTCCATCCTGCCGTTCGCGGTCAAGGAGCAGCGCTGGGCATGAACGTCGCGGTCATCGGTCTGGGCCTGATTGGCGGCTCTCTCGCCAAGAGCATCAAGCGCCATTCGACCCATGCCGTCTGGGGACTGGACATCGACCGCGACGCCGTCACGCAGGCGCTCATGTGCGGCGCGATCGACGAGGCGCTGGATGACGAAGCGCTCGGCAAAGGCTTGCTGCGCCGATGCGGCGTCGTGCTGGTGGCGCTGTATCCGGAAAGGTGCGTGGACTGGCTCGCCGAACACGCGGACCGGATTGCGCCGGACGCGCTGGTGGTCGACTGCGCCGGCGTCAAGCGCGCCGTGTTCGGCAGGATTGACGATCTGGCGCGCCGCCATGGCTGGACGTACATCGGCGGTCACCCGATGGCGGGGCGCGAATTCTCCGGCTTCGGGTACGCCACCGACACGCTGTTCGAGCGCGCGTCGATGATCCTGACGCCGCCGAAGGACGTCGACGTCGCCCGGCTCGAGGCGGCGAAGGCGTTTTTCCTCGCCATTGGCTTTCGCAGCGTGCGCATCACCACGCCTGAAGAGCACGACAGCATGATCGCCTATACCTCGCAGCTGGCGCACATCGTTTCCGGCGCGTACGTCAAAAATCCGCTCTCTGTCCGCCACAAGGGCTTTTCCGCGGGCAGCTTTCTGGACATGACGCGCGTGGCGCGCCTCAACGAGGATATGTGGACGGAACTGTTCCTAGACAACGCCGACCTGCTCGTGCCTTCGATCGACGATCTGATCCTGCGCCTGTCGCAGTACCGCCGGGCGCTGTCGGACGGCGACGCGCCGTCGCTGCGCGCCCTGTTGCGCGAGGGCCGCGAGAAAAAGGAAGCGCTGGACGAACCGGAGGTGTCGCATGCAGACGGTGAGAATTGAGGCGTCGGTTCCCTACGACGTACGCATCGGCGACGGCGCGCTGGACCGCCTCGGCGAATGGGCGCGTGAAGCGCTTGGAAACTGCCGCGCGGCGATCGTCACGGACAGCACCGTCGACGCGCTCTACGGTGCCGCCGCCGAGGCGAGCCTGCGCGCGGCGGGCATGGCGCCGCTGCGCTACGCCTTCCCCGCCGGCGAGCGCAACAAGCGGCTGTCCACGCTGGAGGACATCCTCGAGTG
>CALVPU010000121.1 GCA_944353735.1 uncultured Eubacteriales bacterium
CGAGGGCTACGCCGACATCGCCCAGCTGCCGCGCGACAGCGACTATTACGACTACCAGTCGCGCGTCAACCCCGACCCGTCCATCGTGCCCAGCCACGTCGTCATCGAGCGGGCGATCGCCCGCAACGGCGGCGATTACCGCTTCGAGACCGCACCGCACCCGATTCCCGAGCTGCGCGACCGCCGGCACGACAACACCGCCGTCGGTCGCCAACCCATCCCCGCCTACGCGCACGCCTGAGGCGCGCGGCGATCCCTTCAGCCGACCAAAGTCGTGGACGCACATGCGCCCACGACTTTGCAGCTTTCATGCCTGCCAACGAATTTCCCGCCGCGCGGTCAGAAAAACGGCTCCGCGCAGCGCCCTGCCGCTCAGCTGCGCTGCGCGGGCGCGCCGCCTTCGCAGAGCTCGCGCAGGTATGCGGCGAACTCGTCGGTCAAACCGAGGTCCCAGAGCAGCGAGCAGGACAGGTACTTGTCGCGGATGTCGCGCGCGCCGACAAAGGCGTCGACCGTGTCCTCGACGGAGACGTCGATGTCCGCCGGAGTCATCGGCATGCCGGTGGCGGTCATCTTCGCCAGCAGCAGCGCGTCGTCCGGCAGCTCCTCGTCGATGATGCGCAGGATGTCGTCCCAGTGGGCGATGATGTTGTCCAGCCGCGCGGCGTGGCGGGCGGGATCGTTCTTGTGGGTCTTGTCCTCGATGGCGATGATCTCGCCGGCGGTCTTGCCGAAGATGCGGCGCACCTGCGCCTCCCACGCGGCGCGGTCGAACGCCTTCATGTGCGCTTCCGCGCGGGCGCGGTCGGGCACGATCCGGCGGATCTCGCGGTAGAGCTTCAGGGTCAGCACCGTGCCCACGCCCACCTGAATGCCGTGCAGGTCGTAGGGCTTGCCGCGCTCGAGCGCCATCATCTCCCACATGTGCGAGAAATAGTGCTCCAGACCGGACGCCGGGCGCGAGACCTCGGCGTATGCCATCGCCACGCCGGCGATGATCAGCCCCTCGGCGATGGACTGCACCGCGTCCGGATCGCGCGCGGGGATGCCGTCCGCGGCGTCGACGACCTTCTTCACCGCCGCGCGCATCAGCTGGGCGATGTTCTCGCAGTAGTATTCGCCGGTGACGATGTGGGAAATGCGCCATTCGCAGATGGCGATGTACTTGGCGACCATGTCGCCCAGACCCGCCCACAGCATGCGCATCGGCGCCTGCGCGAGGATCTCGGAATCGAGCAGGATGCCCTCCGGGCAATGGTTGTACAGCGAGACCTTGACGTGGTTGACCTCCATCGACGAGGAGTTGGAGGCGTAGCCGTCCATCGACGGCGCCGTGCCGACCACCGCGCTGGGGATGCCGATGGCGTGCGCGAGCACCTTGCAGGTATCGTTGATGACGCCGGAGCCGACCGCCAGCAGCATGTCGCAGCTCGGGTCGAAGTGCATGACGACGCTGCCGACCTCCCACTCCGCCGGTGAGATGCGCTTGCCGGGAATCACGTAGCCGCCGTGCGCGATGCCGGCCTCGTCGAGGATGGCGCACACGCGCTCGCCGGCGACCTTCCACGTGTTCTCATCGCAGACCACAAAGGGCTTCTTTTTGCCCATCGCGGCGATCATTTCCGGCACGCTGGCGATTGCGCCCTTGCCGATTTTCAGGTATTTCAGCTCGCATACGTGGTGCTTGCCGCACGCGCAGTCGTAGCCTTCCGGACGAACCAGCGCTTCCAGCGACAGCTTGTCAAAATCAGGCATTTGGATGACCTCGCTTTCCCTTTGGGCGGCAATTGTTCGCCTTTTCGGCATTTTTCGCGCCGCCGTTCAGTACAATTATAACAAAACGTCCCGCAAAAAACACGCCCTTTCCTGTTAAATTCCAGACGCGCCAGGGCGGCGCCCCGCCTCGCGCGGAGCGCCGCCCCTTCCCTTTCGGGAAACGCCGGTTATTCCTGACCGATGACCGCCTTGATGCGGCGGACGCCGGCACTGGACGCCTCTTCCTTCTTGATCTTGAACGACTTGAGCTCGCCGGTGCGGTTGGCATGCGGGCCGCCGCAGATCTCCTTGGAGAACTCGCCCATCGTGTAGACCTTGACGCGGTCGCCGTACTTGGACTCAAACAGGCCGATTGCGCCCTGCGCCTTTGCCTCGGCGACGGTCATCTCCTCGCAGGTCACCGGCACGTCGGCCTGAATCGCCTCGTTGACCAGCCGCTCGACCTCGGCCTTTTCCTCGGCGGTCATCTTGCGGCCGAAGGAGAAGTCGAAGCGCAGGCGCTCGGCGGTGATGTTGGAACCCTTCTGCGCGACCTCGGGACCGAGCACCTTGCGCAGCGCCGCGTGCAGCAGGTGCGTCGCGGTGTGCAGGCGCGCGGTGGCCTCGGAATTGTCCGCCAGACCGCCCTTGAAGCGCTGCTCCGCGCCGGCGTGGCTGGTCTCCTGATGCTTCTTGAAGCGCTCGTGGAAGCCCTCGACGTCGACCCCCACGCCCTTCTCCGCCGCCATCTCGCGGGTGATCTCGATGGGGAAGCCGTAGGTGTCGTAGAGCTTAAACGCGCTGCGACCGTCGATGCGGGCGCTTTCCTTGACGAACGCGTCGACCTTGCCGGCGAAGTCCTTGATGGTCTCCACCGCTTCGCCGAACTTCTTGAATTCCGCGATCGCCTGCTGCATCTCCGGCGTGGGGCGGAAGGTGGAGCCGACGTTGTTGGCGACCTCCTCCATCTTCTGCAGCCGCGCGACGACGTCCGGCGTGAAGGCGTCCTTCAGCGCGCTGCGCATCTCGTCGAGGCGGGAGACGAGCTTGTTGAGGTTGCCGTAGACCTTCTCAAACTCCGCCATGCCCTTCTTGAGCGTGCGCTGGAAGCGGTCCTCCTCGAGGCGCAGCTGCTCGAGGATAAAGTCGGCGTGGCGCTCGAGCTCGGGGTAGACCTCCTTGTACTGGTCGATGATGACCTGCGCGATCTCGCAGGTGAAGCCCTCCGCCATGCCCAGCTTCATGCCGTGGCGCACGGCGCGGCGGATCAGGCGGCGCAGCACGTAACCCTGATCGACGTTCGACGGCGTGACACCGCGGTCGTCGCCGATGATGAACGTGGCGGTGCGCATGTGGTCGGAGATGATGCGGATGGAGCGCGTGGTCTCCTCGTCGGAGCCGTACTTCTTG
>CALVPU010000122.1 GCA_944353735.1 uncultured Eubacteriales bacterium
GAACTGAAGAATTGCATCCTGTTCGACGGCGCGCAGGTGCCGCACTTCAACTACGTCGGCGACGCGATTCTCGGCGCGCTGGCGCACATGGGCGCAGGCGCAGTGACGTCGAATGTGCGCAGCGACAAGCGCCCCGTCGTCGTCCATGGCGAGACCGACATCCCCACCGGACTGCCCAAGCTGGGTGCAATGGTCGGCGACCGCGCGGAAATCGGCTGCAACGCCGTGCTCAATCCCGGGACGGTCGTCTGCCGCGACGCCATCGTCTACCCGGCGTCGTGCGTGCGCGGCGTCGTTCCGGAAAACCATATTTTTAAGGGCGCAGGCGCACCGGTCGCGCGCAGGGAAAGGGACTGATGGGGCGGCTGTTTGGCACGGACGGCGTGCGCGGCATCGCCAATGAAAACCTAAGCTGCGAACTGATGCTGGCGCTGGGACGCGCCGCGGCAATGGCGCTGTCGGACAGCGCGCGGCGCCCGCTCTTCACCGTCGGCATGGACACGCGCGCCTCCTCGGAAATGCTCGCCTGCGCGTTTGCGGCTGGAGTGTGTTCGGTCGGAGCGGACGTCCTCATGCTGGGCGTGGCGCCGACGCCGGCGGTATCGTACCTGACCGGCAAATACGGCGCGGATGCCGGCGCGATGATTTCCGCCTCGCACAACAGCGCCGAGTTCAACGGCGTCAAGCTCTTTTCCAGCGACGGTTGCAAGCTGTCCGACGCGCTGGAGGAACGGATCGAGGCCATCGTGCTCGACCGCAAACCCGCGCTGCGGCTCAGCGATGGCGCCGGCGTCGGCAGAGTCTCTGTCCGGGAAGGCGCAGTCGCAGACTACGTCGATCACCTCAGGGAGACGATGTCCACCTCCCTGTCGGGCATGCGCATCGCCGTGGATTGCGCCAACGGCGCCGCGTCGGTCACGGCGCGAAGGCTGCTGACCGATTTGGGCGCGGACTGCCGCATGCTGTTCGACCGCCCGGACGGTCGCAACATCAACGCCGGCTGCGGTTCGACCCATCTGGACGCGCTGCGCGATTGCGTGCTCGCGCACGGCATGGACGCCGGCGTGGCGTTCGACGGCGACGCCGACCGCTGTCTCTGCGTGGACGGCAAGGGCAACGTCGTCGACGGCGACGCCATCATGGCGATCTGTGCGCTGGACCTGAAAAGGCGCGGCAGGCTGGAAAAGGACACCGTCGTCGGCACGATCCTGTCCAATATGGGCTTCGGACGATTTTGCGAGGAAAACGGCATCCATCTGGTCACGACGAAGGTCGGCGACCGCTTCGTGCTCGAAAAGATGTTGCAGGAGGCGTACAACCTCGGCGGCGAACCGTCGGGACACATCATCTTCCGCGACTTCGCCGCGACCGGCGACGGTCAATTGACCGCCATTCAACTGCTGGGGTTGCTCAAGCGCGAAGGACTGTCGCTCGAAGACGCCGCCGGAATCATGGTCCGCTGCCCACAGGTGTCGATCAATGTACCGGTCAGCGGCGAGGGCCGGCGGAAATTCTGCATGGACGCCGAAGTCAGGTCGGCAATCGAGGCGGCGGAGAGCGCGCTCGGACGCGACGGTCGCGTGGTCGTGCGCGCATCCGGCACCGAACCGCTGATTCGCGTCATGGTCGAGGGCTTGGAAATGCGTCAGATTCAGCGCGAAGCGCAGCGCATCGCGCAGGTCATCCGTGCCCGCCTTGCCTGAGGCGCGCGGAAGCGGCCTGCGCGGCAAGCCGTCTATTACACAGGAGGTCTTGGCTATGGTCACTTACCGAAAAGCGCTTCCCAGCGATCGCGAAGCGTACATCGCCCTTGCCGATATGGTGTTCAGCAGCGAAGGCGCGCCCATTCGCTTCGAGGAATTCGTGCCCAAGGTCTATTCCCCCGAGGTGGACAGCGCTCAGATGCACTATCTCGCCGTGGACGACGCGCGTGGCATCGTCGGACTGGTCGGCGCACTGCCGGGCAAACTGCACGCCGGAACCACGTCGCTGCGGACCCGCTACATTGGCACGGTCGCCGTCCATCCCCGGGCGCGCGGCGAGGGACACATGAAGCGGCTGATGGCGATGGCGCTTGACGACATGCGCGCGGACGGCGTCGATCTCGCGCTGCTCAACGGTCAACGCCAGCGCTACGAGCACTTTGGCTTTGCCCATGGCGGCGCGATGCTGCGATTTCATTTCAGCGCCGGATGCATCCGCCACGCATTGAACCGCGTCGACGCCGGCGGCGTGGAAATCGAGCCGCTGCACGTCGGCAGCCCGTTCATCGAAGCGGCGATGGCGCTGCACGCGGCGCGTCCCCTGCGCTTTGAGCGCGGCGGCGCGGCGGAATTCGCCGTCATCTGCCGCACGTCCATGCGCAGGCCGTGGACGGTTTCGCGCCGCGGCGAGTTCCTCGGCTACCTGATCGCCAACCGCGAAGGAACGGCGATTGCCGAAATCACCGCCGCATCGCCGGAAGCGCTCGACATCATGGTCAAGGCGTGGTTTCTGCAAAATGCCCTCCAGCGCCTCGAAATCGCAGTGCTGCCCACCGACCGCGCGATCGCGCGCAGGCTTTCCAGCTATGCGGACGGGCAGGCGATGGGCACCTGCATCAACGCGCGTGCGCTTAACCACCGCCGCGTGCTCGCGGCAATGCTTGGCGTCAAGGCGACGCTCGCGCCGATGGCAGGCGGACGTCTGGAACTCGATGTCGATGGAGAACGCCTCGTCATCGACGTCTGCGACGGTCAGGCGGACGTGCGCAGCGGCGGCGCGGGGACAGTGCGCCTGACCGGACTCGAAGCCAGCCGTCTCTACCTCGCGCCGTTCGACTATGACGGTCGCCCCAATGTCCCGACGGGCTGGTTCCCGCTGCCCATCGCCGCCGCCACGCCAGACACGTTTTAGGCGCGCCAGCCGCGCTTGCACGGCGATCTCATGACGGCGGTAAAAGGGCGGCGCACCAAGCCGTAAGTCCTCTTGAGCCATCGACAGGCGTCTGAAAAGGATACCGCGGGCCGCTGCTTCTATTGTCCAAAACCTTGGTCCAAGAAAAAGCGCTGCACGAAGCGATGGGGTTCCGAAACCGCCGCGCATCCACATTGCGCTATGGGTTCCAGCACTGACGGCTTGCCGGTCATTTCATCGTGCAGGGTCTTCGGGAGAAGGGCGCCAATGCCGATTTTATGAAAACAGAAGGGTCATCTGACTTCAGTGGAAATCAGGTGACCCTTCTCTTTGCGTTGGTTCAGGCAAACCCGACGATTGTCGCCGCATAGGCACAATTGCGGCGAAAAGGCGCACCTCGCGAATTCGCGATGCTGCCCCATTCCCGCGCGACCGTCATGCCTCCGTGCTCTGGGAATAATGCGCGCTCATATCAAGACAACCGGCGCCCCATCGCCATCCCTGCCCGCCGCCGGCGCCATCGCGTCGCCTTCCGTCGGCCTGACCGACACGGCGATCGCGATGCCCTTGATCGGAGCGATGTCGGAGAGCTCGCGGCTTATTGCACCGCCGGGCATATACAGCGTTTCAGCCTGCGCGCCCACGCCGAAACGGGGGGATTTGTCCGCACAGCGGCCAGGCGTCCGGCGCCTATTCCGCATCTGTTGCGTCCGTTGCGTCCATTCCTTCCTCCCCTGCCTCCGGCACGGTGACCACTACGGTCATGCCCAGACGGGTGGTGTCGTCGGGGGTGAAGGCAACGCGGGCATTATAGACGGCGTCGCTGACGGTTGCATCCGCGCCGGCTTCGGCAGACTCGGACAGGTAGGAGATGCTGCGCACGCTTCCCTGCGCGTCGTGCTCGCCGCTTTCATCCCAATTGAAGCGAATGCGCACCTCATCCCCCACGGCGATGCTGCTTAGGTCATATTCCTCCACGTCGATCTCGATTTCCAGCGAGTCGTCCGGATAGATGCTCAGCACGGCATCGCCCTTGTTGAGCACGGCTCCGGCGGAGGCATTGACGCTGGCGACCACGCCGGAGATGGTGGAGGTAATGGCGCTGCCAGTGGCATAGAGGCCGTCGAGATCGCCGGATACGGTCTCAAAGAGCAGCTGACCGCGTTCCACGACATCGCCATCGGAAACGTACAACGCCACCACGCTGCCCGTGGCGTTCACCGATACCTCCGCCGTGCGCGAAACCGTGCCCCGACCGATGCGCGAGGCGGAATCGCGCTCGCTGCTCCTGTAGATGTTCACCGTCTCCTCCATCATCAATTCGCCAGAAGTGGTCTCCACGGTGTAGGTGGTGCCCTCGGCGGCGACGATCACGCCAACGGCGGTGTGGTCGCTGTCCGCGGTACAGGAGATGTAGACCGTTTCGCCGATGTTGACGTATTTGTTGGCGCTGTCGTTGTAGGCCTTCTCGATGTCGGCGGAGATGGAATACTTGCGGTCGGGAGCGATGTAGAGCGCCGCGCCGTAGCGGGCGGCGACGGTCTCGGCGTTGTCGCCCGTCTGGACGAACAGACCGGCGACGGTGCCAGCTTCGGGAGCGTAGACCTTGGTGGTCTCGACCTCGGCGACGACGTCGCCCACCTCGACGCGGTCACCCGCCTGCGCGGAGACGGAGGATACCACCCCGCCAAAGGGCGCGCGCACGCTGACCGCGCCGCCGGAAACGACGCTGCCGTCAAACGACGTATCCGCCAGCGCAACGCAGGGCGCGAAGCAGCTGAGGAGCGCGAGCAGCATGGAAAGCAGCTTTTTCATAGGATGACCTTCCTTTCTTGTTTTTGCCGCTGTGCCGCGCTACATGCGGCGCAGCGCGTCGATGGGATTGAGGCGGCTGGCCTTTCGCGCCGGCGACCAGCCAAAGAGCACGCCGACCGCCGCGGAAAAGCCCACGCCCAGAGCGATGGCGCCGTAGGAGAGGGAAAATCCCGTGCCCAGCACCTGACAGAGGATGGCGGACAGCGCGATGCCCAGCACCACGCCCGCCAGTCCTCCCACCATGGACAGCAGGAACGATTCGATGAGGAACTGGGCCTGAATCTGCCCGGGTCGCGCGCCGATGGCCTTTTTGAGACCGATCTCCACCGTGCGCTCGGTAACGGAGGTGAGCATCATGTTCATGATGCCGATGCCGCCAACCAGCAGCGCGATGGAGGCGATGCCGCCCAGCAGCGCGGACATCATCGAGAGCATGGACTCCATGGTGTCGGCGATGGACTCCATGGTGGTGATGGTGTAAGTGTCGTCCTCATAGTCGAAGATGGCGTCCAGACAGGTTTCCAGCTCCGCCTCCACTGTCTCGGCGGCGTTGGCGTCGTCGATGTAGAGCGTCAGGGAGTTGACCAGCGTATCGCCGTTCATCTTCAGCGCCGTGGTATAAGGAATGACCACCGCGTCCGAGCCGGAAAGCATGCTGGCAACCGAAGCGTCCGCGTCCGCTGCCAACACGCCGACCACGGTAAACTGCGTGCCATCCAGATACAGCGCCTGTCCAATGGGATCGACGCCGTAGAAAAGCGTCTCCACCAGTTCCTCGCTGATGAGGCAGACGCGCAGGGACTGTTCGAGGTCGATGGGGTTGACGCTGCGACCGCGCACGATGGCGTCCGGCTCCTGAGCGAAATAATCGTCGTTGCGACCGGAGACGCGCACGCCGCTCTCGTAGGCGTCGCCGCGCGCCGCCGTTACCGAGAGGGATACCGAGGGAGAAACGCCATCCACGTGGTCGAGCCCGGCGATTTCCTCCATATCTTCCGCCGTCAGGCCGCCCTGCAGATCGGTGCCGGTGGCGCTGAGGGTCATGGTGCTCGCACCCATGGAGGAGAACGAATCGGAGATGGAGGAGGAAACGCCGGAGATGGTCGTCACCAGCGCGATGACTGCCGTGACGCCGATCATGATGCCGAGGATGGTGAGAAAGGAGCGCATGCGGTTCTGGCGAATGTTGGAAACGGACATGCGCACGCTCTCCACCAGCATGGAAAGACCGCCTGTGAGATTGCGAAGCGCGCTCATGCCCAAGTCGCCTCCTTTCCTTCGGTCAGTTCGCCGTCGATGATGTGTACCACGCGGCGGGCGTGGCGGGCGATGCTCAGGTCGTGCGTGATCATGATGATGGTGCGGCCCTCATCGTTGAGCGCCTGAAACAGTTCCATGATCTGCTTGCCGGTCTTCTGGTCGAGCGCGCCGGTGGGCTCGTCGGCAAGCAACAGCGTCGGATCGGTGACCAGCGCGCGGGCAATCGCCACGCGCTGCTGCTGACCGCCGGAGAGCTGGTTGGGAAAGTGATGCCGACGTGTGCCAAGGCCGACGCGTTCGAGCATCTCCGCGGCGCGCCGCTGCCGCTCGTGCGGGCGCACGCCGGCGTAGATGAGGGGAAGCTCCACGTTCTTCTGCGCGTCCAACCGGGCAAGGAGCTGTGAGTTCTGAAAGATGAACCCGATTTCCCGCCCGCGCAGGCGCGCCAGCTCCAGTTCGTCCAGTTCCTCGACCTGCTGACCGTGAAGGACGTATTCGCCTTCAGTGGGGACATCCAGACAGCCGATGATGTTCATCAGCGTGCTCTTGCCGCTGCCGGAAGGGCCGAGCACGGACAGGTATTCGCCCCGCTCGATGTCCAGATCAATGCCGCGCAGTACGGGCACGTCCTCGTCGGCAAGGTGGTAGCGCTTGCAAATGCCGCGCATGCAGAAGAAGTTCTCTGTCATACGCTCACCGCCTACATCCCGCCGGGGAAGCCGCCGCCTCCTCCGCCGCCAAAGCTGCTGAAGTCCGGCATCTCCATGGAGGAGAAGTCCATGCCGCCGGACATTTCGCCGCCGGGCATGCTGCCGCCAGGCATGCCGCTGCCTCCGCCAAGCAGGCCCGAGAGCAGCCCGCCGGCAGCGCTCGCCTGCGTTTCCTCGACGGCATAGACCGTATCGCCGTCCTCGAGGCCCGAAGTGATCTCCACGTAGTTGTCGTTGTCCACGCCCGTCTCTACATAGACGCGCTCCATTTCGCCATCCTCGCCTTCCATCAGCACATAGGCGCGATTGGTCTCGTCGAAGCTGAGGGCTTCCTTATTGAGGATGACCGCGTCCACGGCCTCTTCCTCAGGAATGGTCACGGTGGCCTGCATGCCGGGGAGCACGTCGTCGGTGACGGTCACGGCGGCGGTGACGGTGTAATAGGCCGTACCGCCCGCCGAGGCGGAGATGCGGTCGATGTGGGAAAGTTCGGAATCGAAGGACAGGCCGAGCGCGGTGATGGTCACCGTACAGGGCTGACCGACATAGATGCTGGAGATGTCATATTCGTCCACGCGCATGGAGATGGTAAGGTCGTTGAAGTCCACCACCTGAATGAGCGTCGCTCCGGCGGCGACATCGTCGCCTTCTTCCACACTGATGCTGTTGACGCGACCATCGAAACTGGCTTCAAGCGTCTGCCCGCCGGTGAGGCGCATCAGCCGGTCGCCGGCATCAACCTCCTGCTCTTCCGAGACGTAGATCTCGCGCACCGTACCCGCCGCGGAAGCGGTGAACGTTTCGCTGTTCTGCACGCTGACGTTGCCGGAAAAGCTCATGGCGTTGGAGATGGTGCCAGTGGTGGCGGTGTAGCTGCCGTAGGTGGTGGTGGCAGAAGCCTGCAGGCTGGGCCACACGAACAGGCGCACCGCACCCGCGATCAATCCCAATACCACCAGCAGCACGATCAGCTTTTTCAGCCGCCGTTTCCACGGTTTTTTCTTTTTGATGCCGTTCATTGTTCCTCCTGCGCCGCCGCGCCAAAGGCGGCGTTCAACAGATCCATATCGCCCACGTAGACGTCATAGCAGTACATATCGTCCCCGCCGGCACTCAACAGATAGCGCTCGCCGCGAACCTCCACTTCCATCTCCATGACCGGTTCCGGCTCGCCCATCCACAGGGAGTAGGCAAACTCACTGCTGGCTGCGCCCTCGCTCTTGAGGACATTGTAAGCTGTGCCGGCGGTGAAGCCGGCGGTGGAGAGCGCCGTGACGCGATCGCCCACGCGCAGCACCAGATACTGCACGCCGCTGTTGAACAGCGTCTTGTAGACGTCGCCGGTAAAGTCCCAGCGGTAAGCGCAGGGACTCTGCGCATCGTCAGCAGATGCAGTGAGGATGAGCGTGTCGAAATCCGCGTCGTCCTCCCCGCCGTTCCAGACAGCCAGTTCGGCGGTGAAGGCGCTGGGGACATCCTCGAAGCCGCCGGCTTCGCTGTCCAGCGTCAGCGTCAGAGAAAGCGTTTCGCCGCCCAGCGCCAGCGCGTACATGCTTTCCTCGGTCACCTCCAGCGCCACCGCGCCGTAGGGCGTCGCCTCGTCCTCAGAGCCGCTGGAGTGGCTGACGGTGCGCGTCGTGCCCGAGGATCCGCCGCTCCCGCCGCTGAAACTTCCGCCAAAGCTGCCGCCGAAGCTGCCGTTTCCACCGAAGCCGCCGTCCATGCCGCCGTCCATGCCGCCGGGCATGCCGTAGCTCTCCGCGCTCTGCCAACAGTTGCCCGCGGCATCGCGCACCATAAGGCCGCCCGCCTCAAGCTGTTCTGTGAGAACGACAGTGAAGGTGAAAGAGCCGTCCTCTGCCGCCGTCATCGATTGCCATGTCGCCCCGCCATCAAGGGAGATACCGTCAACGCCGCTCACGGCGTCGCTGGCGGTGACGGTGAGCGCGCCGGTCTGCATGTCGAACTGGGCCTGCGCTTCAGGCGCGGTCATGTCCAGCCAGACGGTATAGGTAGTGGAGCGCGCCGCCTGCGCGCCGTCTGCGTCGATGAGGAAGAATACGAGCGCGTGCTGGCCCTCCGCGTCGAAGGCGTACGGACTCGCCACAGCCTGCGCCTCGCCGCCGTCCACGGAGACGGCGAAGGTATAGCCCTCGAGCGTGTCCGGCACGGCAGTGAGCGTAAACGAGGGGACCGCGGACGACCACGCGCCCGCGCGGTACATCTCGGGCACCACCAGCAGCTCGGCTTCAACCTCGATCGGGTCGGTAGGGGCAGGCGACGGCGTGGGCGGCGCGTCCTCTGCAGTGCCCACCCAGAGGTAGAGCGCATTCTCCTGCGTCTCTCCGTTCGGACCGACGTCGGAAATGTAGATCACGAGGCCCGCGTCCTCGGGGAAGACCTCGGCGTCGAGGGCAAATTCCGCCTCCCGCGCCAGCAGCGCCGCCTCGCCGGTGAGGATGAAAAGCTCATCCGAAGCGATATAGATGGTTCCGTTGGTCAGAAACAGCAGCTCTTCCAGTTCGCCATAACGCCTCTGTTCGCCGTCCCAGTACCATGCCGGTCCTTCGCCAGCCGTTTCAGGCGGAAGCGTTCCGGCCTCCGGGGTCGGCGCGACCGTCGCGTCGGGAGACGCGGACGGAGTTGCTTCTGCGCCCTGTGTCGGCGCAGCAGTCGCTTCGGGAGACGCAGACGGCTGCATGGTCAGTTCTGCGCCAGGGGTCGGTTCTGTGTCCGGTGTGGGCACCGTGGTCGCTTCGGGAGACATAGACGTCTGCGGAGTCGGTTCCGTGTCTGAGGTCGATGCGTCTGCCCAAACTGTCTCCGCCGGCGCCGTGGAGGGCGCAGCGTTCACAGGCGCAGATACCGGCTGTCCGCTCGCCGCATGCGTGGCGTCGGACGTCGGTCCCGCGTTCTCCGTCTGCACGGGCTCCACCGCAGCCTTTGTTTCCGCAGGCTCCGGCGTTACGAGTTGCGCCTCTGCCGGAGAAGGAGCAACGGGCTGCGTCTCCGCCGAGGGCGTTTCCGCGAGCGCTGCCGAGAGCAGCAGGCAGAGCGCCAGCAGGAACGCCGCGAATCGTATTTTCATCATGCGCATGGTCGCGCCTCCTTTCACTCGTCTCCGGTCACCACAGCGGTGACCGTCATGCCCAGCCGCACATCCTCGGGCGCGTCAAAGGCCACATATGCCGTGTAGATCGTGCCCGCCTCCGTGCTCTCGCCGAGATGGGAAATCTCCGTCACAACGCCCTCGCAGGTCATTGCCCCCTCGGCGTCGCAGTCAAAGGACAGCCGAACGCTATCCCCCGCGCGAATGGCAGCGAGGTCGGCCTCCTCCACGTCCAGTTCCGCGCAGAAACCCTTGCGAGGATAGACGGTCAGCAGCGTCGCGCCCACTTCCAGCGTCTGCCCGGTCTGTACCGCCACCGAGGCGACCACGCCGTCCATCGTAGAGCAGATCTCGCCGCCGCAGAGCGCGTCTTCCACCGTCGCCGCCTCCACGCAGGTAAAGAGCAGCTGCCCGCGCTCGACGGTCTCGCCTTCGGTCACGTATAGCTCCGCCACACGTCCCGTGCCGGCGACGGTCAGTTCCGCCGTGCGCGAGACCGTGCCGCTGCCGATGCGCGAAGACGATGAATAATCCTCGTCGCGGTAGATGTATACCGTTTCTTCCATGTACAGTTCGCCGCCGGTGACTTCCACGGTATACGCCGAGCCCTCCGCCTTGACGATGCGCCCGACCGCCACGTGGCTGCCGTCGCGGGAACATTCCATGTAGACGGTCTCTCCGATGTTGACGTACTTGTTGGCGGCGCTGTCGTAGGCGTCGGAAATGTCGGCAGTAACCGTGTACTTGCTCATGGGAGCAATGGAGAGCACCGTTTCTGCGGCGCTTCCGCCCACCTCAGTCATGATGCCGCGCACGGTGCCGTCTGTCGGAGCATAGACGGCGGTGGTTGCCACAGCGGCAACGACCTCGCCGGTCTCAATCCAGTCACCTGCACGCACGGTCACTTCCTCGACGCTGCCGCCGGCGCGCGCCGTCACCGCAACCGCTTCGCGCGCAGCGATCGTGCCGCTCAATGTGATCTCCGCCCCCGCCGTGCCTGTCAGGCAGAGGATGCAGAGGCAAAGGGAGATCCATACTTTATTGCGCATCGTCGTTTCCTCCTTCCATGCCACCGTTTTCCGCAGCGGGCATGCCGCGCTGTTCGCCGGAAGACGGCACGCCTGCCGATGGATCGAAATCCTCTGGCAATTCCATGCCCTCCGGCAGTTCCATGCCCTCCGGCAGCTCCATGCCCTCCGGCGCTTCCGCACCTTGCGGAAGCTCGGCATCCTCCGGAATCGCCGTATCCTGCGGCGCCTGCGCGTCCGCTGTCTCGGTTGACGATGCAGGCGTTTCAGACGACGCGGGTGCCTGCCCGTCTTCCGGTTCGGCTGCCTCCGCGGATGTTTCCGCATCGCCCATCGTTTGCGTGCCCTCGGGCAGTTCCATGTCTTCCGGCAACTCCATGCCCTCGGGCAACTCCACGCCATCTGGCAAGTCCATGCCATCCGGCAAGTCCATGCCATCCGGCATTTCCCCGCCCGTGCTGAAGCCTCCGCGCGCGCCGCCCGTATGGTCGTTGACGACGGTCGTTTCCCCGAACAGCGCCTTGTAGAGGCTTTGCAGGGACAGGCGGCTTTCCACGCTTTCGGTGCCCGCCTGCACATAGACGGTATCGCCCGCCGCCACGCCGGAGACGATTTCTACATACATGCCGTCGCTGAGACCGGTCTCCACCGCCACCTGCACATAGCCGCCCGTGCCGTCGTCCACCAGCACGCAGGGCGCGCCGTCCTCGTCAAAGGTGAGCGCCGCCATGGGCAGCACGGTCACGCCGGTGACGCTTTCTTGCGGGATGGTCACGGTGACCTGCATGCCGGGGAGCACATTTTCCGGCGCGTCGATGTCGGCGGTTACGGTGTAATTTGCCACTGCGCCCGTGGATGCGGAGACGCGGTCCACATGGTCGATCTCCGTCTCAAAGGTCAGTCCCAGCGAGACCATCGTCACCGAACACGGCTGCCCAGCCTCGACGGTGCGAACGTCGTATTCATCCACGCTGGTGGACACGCGCAGGTCGCTCAAGTCTGCGACGGTGACGAGTGCCATCTGCGGCCAAACCGCGTCGCCCTTGGCGACGTTGAGCGTCGTCACCGTGCCGTCGATGGTGGCGGCGAGTGTCTCGCCGTTGGCGAGGCGCAGAAGTTCATCGCCGGAAGAAACTTCCTGATCGGCCTCCACGTAAACCTCCTGCACAGTGGTGCGCTCGGATGCAGAGAACGATTCCGAGTTCACCAACTCAATCGCGCCGCTCAAACTCATTGAGGTCTCGATGTCGCCCGTCTCTACGGTGTACTGCGCGTACACCGGCGCACTCTCGGCTACCACCAAGGGGCGCAGGACGTCCCACCCCAGCGCACAAGCAACAAACGCCGCTGTCAGTGCGCCCAGACGGGCAATCCATTTTTTTCCTTTTCGCTTTGCCATAATTCGCCTCCCACGGCCTTGTTTTAGCATGCCAAGCTAAAGAGAGGCTTAAGGAAGCCGTGAACGAAGCGTGAACAATGGCTGAGTTCACAAAATCTTGACCTTTTAGGCACGTTCAAGGTCGATGGTGTAGGCTATAATGGCAAGGAACGGAGGGATCGCTATGCGGCTTTTGATCGCCGAAGATGAACGCGAGCTGGCGAAGGCGCTGAAGACAATCTTTGAAAAGCACAATTATAGCGTCGATACCGTTTTTGACGGGCAGGCGGCACTGGACTACGCCCTGACGGACAACTACGATGGCGCGGTGCTGGACGTGATGATGCCCATGCTCGACGGCTTCAGCGTGGTGCGGCGCCTGCGCGCGAGAGGCGTGAGCACGCCGGTGCTGCTCCTGACGGCGCGCTCGGAAGTGCCCGACCGCGTGGAGGGGCTGGACGCCGGCGCGGACGACTACCTGCCCAAACCATTCGCCATGGCGGAACTGCTGGCGCGCGTGCGGGCGCTCGTGCGCAGGCGGGAACGGCTGGTGCCGGAGGTCATCTCCTTCGAGGGACTTTCGCTGGACCTGTCCACCTACACGCTCTCTTGCGGCGAGCGCAGCGCGCGGCTGGGCAATCGCGAATTTCAGATGATGGAAATGCTGATGGAAGCGCCGCGGCGCATCATCTCCACGACGCAGTTCATGGAGCGCGTCTGGGGCTGGGATTCGGAGGTGGACGTGAGCATCGTCTGGGTCTACGTCTCCAACCTGCGCAAAAAGATCGCCCAGCTGGGCGCGGCGGTGGAGATCCGTGCCACGCGCGGCGTGGGCTATTCGCTGGAGGCCAAGGCATGATCCGGCGGCTGCGAAGAAAATTCGTGCTCCTGTGCATGGGCGTGGTGTTCGCGGTGATGCTGGCGGTGGTCGTGCTGGTGAACGGCCTCTTCTTTGCCCGCGCCGACGCCTCGCTCGACGGCATGCTCGCCTTTCTCGCCGACAACGGCGGCGACTTTCCTGTCGAAGGTGAAGAAACCGCACCGCGCCCGCCGCGCGATCTGCGCCCGCCCGATTGGAGCGGCATGGACATAGATTCCCCGGAGGCGCCGTTCATCACCCGCCACTTTTCCGTGCTGCTGGACGAGGACGGCACGGCGCTCGAGGTCAACACCGAATCCATCGCCGCCGTTTCCGGCGAGGAAGCCGTGCTCTACGCAAAGCGAGCGCTAGACAGGGCGGACAGCGGCTATCTGGACGTCTACCGTTACCGCGTTACCGAAACGGAGAATGGAACGCTGGTCGTATTTCTCGACGCCAGTACGCAGCTGATCACCGCGCGGCAGTTCCTCGCCATTTCCAGCTCTGTGGCGCTGGGCGTCTGTCTGGCGGTGTTTCTGTTGGCACTCCTGTTCTCCGGTCACGCCGTGCGCCCCATCGCCCAGAGCGTGGAAAAACAGCGCCAGTTCATTACCGACGCCGGACACGAATTAAAGACGCCGCTGACCATCATCTCCGCCAACTGCGAAGTGCTGGAAATGGAAATGGAAAAAAACGAGTGGCTGGCGGACATCGAAAAACAGGTTGCGCGCCTGCGGAGATTGGTCAACGATCTGGTGGCGCTCTCGCGGCTGGACGAGGGCCGTCCCACCGGGGAGGATGCGCGCTTTTCCCTCAGCGACGCCGTCTGCGACACGGCTATGGCCTTCTCCGCCGCTGCAGAGCGCGCCGGCAAGCGCCTGCGGGTGGATGTGGAACCGGACGTCTTTTTCAGCGGCGACGAGGCGGCGCTGCGCCAGCTCACCGCCATTCTCGTGGATAACGCCGTCAAATATGCCGACGCGGGCGGGGACATCGCCGTCTGCCTGCGCGGCGGGTGGCATCCGGCATTGACGGTGGAAAACGACTGCCAGAACGTGGACGAATTGCCTCTCCAGCGCCTCTTTGACCGCTTCTACCGCTTCGATCCCGCCCGCACCGGCGATGGCAGCCATGGGCTCGGACTCGCGATCGCTCGCTCCATCGCCGAAGCCCACCGCGCCACGCTGCGCACCGAAAAGGCGGGCGAAGGCCGGATACGCATGCGCGCGCGGCTGTGAGGAGCCATATCGTGCGCCGCCAGGCTTTTGGGCGACGGATAAAAATGCGGCGCTGCGAAAGCGCAGCGCCGCATCAGATTGTCAAAGAAGCCACTTTGCTGGACGGCAAAGCGGCTTCAATAATAGATGAGAAGGAAGGAAACAGAAATCGCATCCACTTGTGGATGGCGAATTTCTTGAGGTTAAGCGCAGCGAATTTG
>CALVPU010000123.1 GCA_944353735.1 uncultured Eubacteriales bacterium
AACGGCTTCGGCGCAAAAGAATGAAAGGAGCGTTTCCCATGACAGAATATGAAGTGCTGGTCGAAACCATCAATCCCTGCGGCGGCGACCGCCATTCTACAAAGGAATTCATTGACGTCGAGACCGACGATCCCACCCGCTGGGTGCGCGAAAACGGCCGCTTTCCCATCCTCGACGTCACCGAGACGCCTGAGGGCGACCTCGTAATCTCCACCGGCGACGAGGCCGGCAATCGCGTGCGCTACATCTTTGCCGAATGACCGCGCCATCATTTTGCGAAAAACGTCGGAGAAGGAGAAATTTCCATGGCGCACAAAAGACGCCCGCCCAAGCCGGCGCCCCGCGTCCGCCGCATCCGCTTTCTGCGCCGCAACGCCTGCTTCGCGCTGCCGCTGGCGCTGCTTGCGCCGGCAATCGGCGGCGGCAGCTGGAACGGCGTATGGATGCGCGCGCTCCTGCTGAGCTTTCCCCTCTGCTTCTGTTGGCGGGAGGCATTCCTGTGGCGCGAAGCGGCGAACGAAACCGCCGGCGCCCGGCGAATCCTCCTGCTCGCCTGCTTCTGGCGCTATGGATTCTTCACGCTGATCCCCGCCGCTTCCGTGGCTCTGACGGCGCTCTTCCCCGAGCGCGACGGCTTCGGGCTGGTGCTGGGCGGCGGCGCGCTCGCCTACGGCGTCTGGACGATCGCAATCGCGCTGGCGGAATGCCGGTACTTCACCTGCGGCATGCAGTACATCGCGCACCGCCCGATGCGCCCCTATGCCCGCCCCATGCCCCGCGACCGCCGCGAGGGCGTGCAGATGGGGCTGATCTTCCTCGCCATAGGCGCGGCGGCATTGTGCCTTAACCTGAATTTACCGCAATAGGGAGGAATTTCCATGGACCTGCGCATTTCCGAGCTGCTCGACATGCAGCGCGAACTTCAGGCGCTTCACAAGGGCGACTGGGCGGACGTCGTCCCCGCCACCGCGCGCGACCACCTGCTCTGGGGCGTCGGCGAGATCGGCGAGGTGATCGACATCATCAAAAAGCGCGGCGACGCCGAGATCATGGCCGATCCCGAAACGCGCCGTCACTTCGTCGAGGAGATGGCGGACGTGCAGATGTACCTGTGCGACGTGCTGCTCTGCTACGGCGTCACCGCCGAGGAGTACAGCGAAATTCACGCCCGCAAGCACGCCCGCAACATGAAGCGCGATTACGCCGCCGAAAAGCATCGCCCGTTCGACGCAAGGGAATAAAAGCTGCGAAAAACATGCGGCGGAAGCGCGTTTTCCGCGCTTCCGTTCAGGATGCCGGCAAGACAGGCATCCAGCCAGAGCGTTGAGAAGATCTGCAAACCAAAAACGCAAACTTGCATTCATTGCATTCAAAGGATATTTGCTTCGCCGCGAGTAATCGCTGAATGCACGTGCAACTGACATGGGAAGCAAAAAATCGCCGCCGATTTTTTCAATTATCGGGGCGATTTTTTGCATTTGTTGGCTTTTTCAGCGTCCTGAAACTTTGCAATCGACAAAGTTTATCCCGAAGGAACTGATTTTGTCGATTCGAAAAATCGGCAAAATCACCTCCGAGTATCCAAAGATCGATGGCCTCTTTTGCCGCATTCTTCTACACTTCATCCGCGTCCTTGCGTTTGTTTGTGCGTAAACGCAGGGGGAAATCGGTCCGCCCGCGCCCACAAACGGGGACATAACATGCTCCTCCGCGCTTTGGCGGGCGCCGTCAGCTCTCCGCCTCGTCTTCGCGCATAAAGATGCGGCTGCCGCAGCGCACGCCCCAGGCGCGACCGTTGCGGATAAAGAACTCCAGCCGCGCGCGCAGCCGCTCCGGTTCGGCGGCATCCATGGCAAGGAAGCGCGTGCCGCCACAGTAGACGAGGCGCGTCGCATGGTCGCCGACCACAGCCGCCGGCGCGCCCGCTTCCAGCGACACCGTCGCCACCGCCGGCACGCCCTCGTGACCGACAAAGCGACCCGTGAGCATCTGCGGATCGGAGAACGGACGGCCTGCAGGCACGAACCAGCGGTGCGAGGTATCGAGCGGCAGCCCCATGACGGCGTTGTAGAGCGTCCACATGATCTCGTCCATATCCGCCTCGCCGAGGTTGCACAGCACGGCGAAGCCCCAGCCCTCGCCGAGCAGCAGCCCGCCCTTGGAGGACACGCCGTGCAGCCCGCCGTCGTGCTCGCAGATCACGTGTCCGCACTTGGCGCGCTTGTACAGACCCAGCCCGTAGCAGGCGATCTTGCGCGCCGGCACCGACGGTCCCACCAGCGCGTCCACCGCCGCGCGCGGCAGCGCCTGGCGGCCTTCGTGCACGCCGCTGTTGGACAGGCAGCGGTAGTAGGCCGCCATGTCGCGCGCGGTCGACTTGACCATCGCGCAGCCGCGGAACGGCGGCAGCACGCTCCAGGCGTCGTCGCAGGTCAGCGCGCCGCCGTCGTCCTTTTCGAACAGCGAGGTGATGTTGCCGCCGGCGAGCGCGCGCGCCCCGGCGCAGTCGTCGTCCATCACCGTGCGCAGCATGCCCAGTGGGCGGAAAATGCGCTCGGCGCAGAACGCTTCCAGCGGCATGCCCGCCGCCTGATCGACCACGTAGGACAGCACCGCGTAGCCTTCGTTGCAGTAGCTCATGTTCTCGCCGGGCGCGCCGACAGTCGGATAGGCGCAGTTGGCAATGTAGTCGATCACCTGATCAATGGTGCGCATGTCGTTGGGCGCGCTGGCGCGCATGGCGCGAATCCACTCGCCGTCGCGCCCGGGGGTGTTCATGGCGATCGACCATTCCAGCGGCTCCATCGGCGGAATGCCGCTGGTGTGCTCCGCGAGGGTGCGCAGTGTGACCGCGTCGCGCGCCGCGCCGGGCACGCGGAAGTTCGGAAAATAGTGGCTGACCGGATCGTCCCAGGAGAGTTTTCCTTCCGCCTCGAGGATCGAGACCGCCAGCGCGGTGATCGACTTGGACATGGAGGCGATGCCGAACATGGTGTCTGGATCCACGGCGGCGGCGCGCCCGGCGTCGCGGAAACCGTAGCCCCTGGCAAAGCGCGCGCCGTCCGGTCCCAGCGCGCAGACGGCGACGCCCGGCAGCTGGTCGCGCGCGATCAGTTCGGCAATGCGCGCGTCGGCGGCTCGGAAATCAATACACATGGCTATCCCTTCTTTCGTATCGGCGATGACCCCGCGTTCGCGGCGGCCTCGACGTCCTCCATTCTACTCGCGCCGCGCGTGAATTGCAACCGGCAGGCGGGGAAAATTACTTTATATTTGCATCATGCCGCCCGGCGCTGTACAGGCAGCGCGCTTTGTGATAAAATAGAGCGGCGGGACGTCATCGCAAAAGGGGGAAACGGTCATGATGCGAGTGCTCATCACCGGCGCGCACAGCTTCATCGGCGGCGCGGCGCGCGAGCGGTTCGCGCGGGAGGACGGCGTACAGGCAGAGATGGCGAGCGTGCGCGGCGATGCGTGGCGCGCGCTCGACCTTTCGCGCTATGACTGCGTGGTACACGCCGCCGGTCTCGCGCATGTGCGCGCGCGGGGCGTGGCGGACGAGGCATACGATCAGGTCAACCACCGCCTGACCGCCGCGCTGGCGGCGTGCGCCAAGGACGCCGGCGTGCGGCAGTTCATCTTCCTATCGAGCATCATCGTCTTTGGCGAGGCTTCCCGCGCCGGCGAGCGTCGGGAGATCGGTCGCGGCGCGCAGCCCGCACCGGCGGACGCCTATGGCAGGAGCAAGCTCGACGCCGAAGCTGCCCTGCGCGCGCTGGCGGACGATCGCTTCTGCGTGACGGTCCTGCGCCCGCCGATGGTCTACGGGCGCGGCTGCAAGGGCAACTACAACGCGCTCGCGCGGCTGGCGCGTGCGCTGCCGGTATTCCCGCAGTTCGACAACCGGCGCAGCGCGCTGTATGTCGGCAACCTCGCCGAGCTGATCTGCCGCGCGGCGCTCGAGCGACGCGCGGGAACGTTTCATCCGCGCGACGGCGATGCCTGTTCGACCAGCGAACTGGCGCGGCTGATCTGCGCGGCGCACGGCAAGCGGATGCGCTTGAGCCGCGCGCTGTCGCCGCTGGTGCGCGCGGCGGGACGGGGCGGCATCGTGCGCCGCGCCTTCGGCGACATGGCGTACGCCGCCGACGCCGAGGATTATCCCGGCGACTATCGAAAGTACTCGCTGGAGGAAGGCATCCGCTGCACCGAAGACGGCGCGCGCTGGTAACGCCGCGCCGGTTCAGGCGATGGCGGCGGCAGCACGCGCATGCCGGCGTTCGGCGGCGCTTCCCGCGTCAAACCGCTCGAGGACGCATGCTCAACGGTCGGTTTGTACACCATAGGACCTGGATTCGTTCCGGATTTACGCGCGCGCAATGCAGAAGGAACTCGCGCCGGTACGGGAAATCACAGGGCGCAAGGGCGCCGGATTTACGCGCGTTCAATGCAGAAAGAACCCGCGCCGAAACTGTGTTGGACCACCTGCCGCAGGCAACGCCTCCGCTGTGGGCAAGGTCATGGCGGCGCGATCGCGCGTCTGCGCCGGACAAAGCGGCGAATCTGCCGGCGAATCACGCGCGCAGGGCGACGGCTCGGCGCGTGCTATGCGGCGAATCACGCGCGCAGGGCGCCTCTGCGGACAGACCGGCGGATTGGTGCGAAAGCCCGCGCGTCAAGGAGGCATCCCCGCCGGCGCAGAAGGCAAAATAGCGCCGCGCTTTTCCCCTGTGCGCAGGGCGATTCTAGTGGTTGACGCTCTGTCCGTGCGCAAAGGCGCGGAAAGCCACATGGCTTTCCGCGCCTTTGCTTTGCCGCCGCGCATCCGGCTCAACCGTGCCGGTGCGGTCCGCGCGCTTTCCATGCGCGCGCGAACTCGCGGCGGCGAGCATCTTTCACGCCGCGCGGCGCAGCTGCGCCGTTCCATCCGTTCACGGGCGAGCGGCGCGCGCAATCGCGCCTCGCCGCTCAGGACCGCGGGGCGCAATTGAGGCCATCGGGCGATCACCTCGCGGCGGTTCTCCCGCGTTTACGGGCGCGGAATGTCCTCGCGGCGGCGCTGCTCCTCCTGCCGCAGGCGCAGCACGGACTTGCGGAAGTCGCGCGGCGTGCAGCCGCAGCGCTCGACGAACACGCGGTCGAACGTGCGCAGGTTGGCGAAGCCGCAGGCGGCGGCGATCTCCTCGATCGTGCGGGAAGTCATGCGCAGGTAACGGCGGGCGCGGTCGATGCGCAGCGCGTTGAGGTAGGCGCGAAAGCCCATATGCAGCCGCTCGTTGAGGATGTGCGACAGGTAATAGGTATTGACGCCCAAAGCGCGCGCGGTGCCGCGGATGTCGAGCGGCAGCTTGTAGTTCTGGCTCATGTACGCCATCGCGCGGTAGAGCACGTCCTTGCCCACCGGCGCGGCGGGGCGCTCCGGCGCCAGCGCGGGCAGCAGCCAGACGAACATCAGCGACAGGTATGCCCGCGCCAGCGTCAGGTCGATCGCACCCGACGCCGCCATCGCCCCCAGCCGATCCATGCAGTAGCGCACGTCGCCGTCGAGCGCGTCCAGCCGCACCACAGGCCGCAGCGGCTGCATCTGCGCCCATTCCTCCTCAAAGTCGGCGAGCATGTTCTCCGAGAAGATCAGCATCGTGCCCTCGACGCCGTCTTCGGCGGCGTAGCCGTGCGCGACGCCGGGGAAGATCACCAGCAGGTCGCCCGGCATCACGGTGCGCATCTGGTCGTCGAGGCGCACGCGCACCGTGCCGCGCTTCGGCGCGAGGATCTCGAAGGACGCGTGCAGGTGATACAGTCCCGTCAGGCGGCTGTAGGGAAAGATCAGGCAGTCCTCAGCCATGTGCTGAAGGGTCGGTTGCATGTTGGAAGTCGCCACCTTTTGTCTGATTTTCTTGTCGTTCTATCTGAAAGTATACAGGCAAATGTGATATGATACAAG
>CALVPU010000124.1 GCA_944353735.1 uncultured Eubacteriales bacterium
CACCACGCGCTCGAACATGTAGCGGTCCAGCGAGAGCATCAGGCCGCTCTTTTCAAACAGCTCGACGAACTCGCTCGCCGGCATCACGAAGCCGCCCGGGCGCTGCCAGCGCACCAGCGCCTCGGCGCCGACGACCTTCGCGCCGTCCGGCGACCATTGCGGCTGGTAGTAGGGCACGAATTCCTCCTTCGCCAGGCCGGCCTGCATGTACGTCAGCAGGCCGGCGTGCGCGGTCTGGCGGGCGTGTCCGGCGTCGTCGTACAGCGAGATGAGCTGGTCGAAGCGGCCCTTGATGGCGCGCTTGGCGAGCACGGCGCGGTGGCACATCTCGCTGACCGTCAGTCCGGGGTCGTCGATGACGTAGATGCCGAAGCTGAGGAAGAGGCGGACGTCGCCGAGATCGCCGTTGAGGCGCTGCGCCTGCGCGCGGATGCGGCGGTAGAGCGCTTCCGGCGCGTCGAAGCCCGTCAGCACCCAGAAGGAATCGGCGTAGCCGTGGGCGCAGAAGCCGTCCGCGCCGCACAGCGCCAGCGCCATTGCGCCCAGCCGCTTGAGCAGCGCGTCGCCCGCCGCCCAGCCGAAGAGGCGGTTGTAGCCGTCGAAGCGGTTGACGTCGAAGCTGACCACCGCCAGCCGCCCGCCGTCGCCCAGCCGCTCGAGCAGCCGCTGGCGGAAGGCGCCGAAGGTCATCAGCCCGGTGAGCGGGTCCACCTGCGCGCGCAGGTCGCCGCCCTCCATCGCCGGCGGCGCGCCCTCCGCCTTGAGGCGCTGCTTGGCGGCGTACATCGCCTCGTCGGCGCGGTGCAGCAGGGCGCGCACGGCTTCGCCGCCGTTGACATGGGCGACGGCATGACCGACGGCGACGTCCACGGCGATGCCGCCGCGGCGGTTGCGGGCGGCGATCACCTCCGCCAGTCGCGCCTGCGCCGCACGGGCGCGCGCCTCGTCGGCGTCCTCCATCAGCACCACGAACTCGTCGCCGCCGTAGCGGTAGATCTCCCCCTCGTCGCCGAACGCCTCGCGCAGCGCGCCGACGAGGCTGCGGATGAGCAGGTCGCCGGTCTCATGGCCGAGCGAGTCGTTGACCGCCTTGAGGTTGTTCAGGTCCACCATGAACAGCGCCAGCGGATTGCGCGCCGGGCGCGCGGAACCATCGGCGCGCATCTCGAAGGCGGCGCGGTTGTGCGCGCCGGTCATGGCGTCGGTGTACGCCTGGCGGCGGAAGGTGCGCGCCTCCTCGGATTCCAGCGTGGCGCGGCGGACGATCGCCATGTGGAACGTCACCACCAGCGCGTCGATGCCGAGCATCAGCAGGTCGCTGAGCGAGAACACCAGCAGCCGCTCGCGCGGGGCGATGTAGAACCATGCCAGCGCCGCCATGGCGATGGCGCAGAACACGCCCACGCCGGCGAGCATGCCGTGGCTGGCGCGCTCGTCGCGGGCGTCGCGCGCGGAGCACGCCACCGCGTCCACGGCGATGACCGCCATCACGGCGTGCTCGGCGGGCAGCAGCGGCGCCGGCTGCATCAGGTCGAGCACGTACAGCGCCATGGCGAAGGCGAAGAAGCCGGCAAAGGCGTAGGCGTAGCGGCGGTAGCGCCGCGCGCGGCGCGGCAGCAACTCGCCCAGCAGCAGCGAAAAGGGCACGCCGAAGAGGAAAAACGACGTGTAGTTGAGCAGATAGCCGACCGCCTTGCTGGAAAACAGCAGCTGCGAGAGGTTGGCGTTGGTGAACGTCCACACCGTGACCAGCAGTATCAGCAGCGCCAGGTACAGCCGCGCCGCGTCGTACGTGCGCCGCAGGCGGCGGTAGATGCTGGTGAGCAGCAGGCTCGCGGCGGTGGCAAGGCCGATCAGGCAGTTGCCCAGCAGGAAGAGGTTGTCGGTGATCAGGTCGTAGAGCACGGCGCTGCGCTCGTCGAGCTGGAACTCGTAGCTGCCCGCGTCGCCGCGCGGGGAAGCGTCGCCGCGCGGCGTCAGCTCGAGGCGGATGGTCTGTCCCGAGTGCTCCGGCGACAGCGGCACCATGCACCACACGCCGCCCCAGTAGCGCCCGAAGGACGTGCGGTCGTCGAGGCCGTTGGCATACACGACCTCGCCGCCGACGCGCGCCGTCACGTCCTCGCTGTCCACGAGGAAGAACAGCACCTGCGTGTCCGTCTCGATCTGCGGCAGCGTGTTTTGGATTGTCAGCGTACCGCCGTCCGCCAGCGCGCGCGAGACCGGTCCCGCGACCTTCGTCCAGCCCTCGGGCATCAGCGCCGACCAGCCGTCGTTGAACGAATCGGCGCGCGGCTGGCGCAGCTGCGTGTCGTCGAGGTGGAACGCCGTGGCGGCGTAGATGGTCAGTCCCAGCGCCAGCAGGCAGGCGGCGGCGAGCGTCAGCAGATCTGCCAGGCGCGCTTTCTGTCGATGGTCCATGCCGCTTCCCCCCGCTCTGTCGTTTCCTATTTATATAGGCGCGCAGGTTCCGCGCCCGTCCGGTATCCGGCGCGCCGCGCCGGCATCTACGTAAAGTTCGCCCCGCGGCGGGGATTTTCCTGCCCGATAATGTGACAAAAAGCCGACGATGCCGGCGCCTGCACATTCATGGCGCATCATCGCCGGCGGCTGCTTGCCTTGGGAACGAATGCGTGCTATAATAGCATTGTAAGGTGCAATGACCGCGTTTCGCGCCGGCGGGCGCGCCGCTGGATGGAGGTGAGGGAGCCATGGGCGATGGAATCCGCATCCAGATGATGCGCGCGTTCGCCATCTATGCCGGCGAAGCGCAGGCGGATCAGCTGCTCAACAAGTCGCGCAAGGGCGTGGCGCTGGTGCAGTATCTGATCCTGAACCGCGGCGAGCGGGTGCCGAACGCCCGCCTGCTGGCGACGCTCTGGTCCGAGGAGCGCACGGCGAATCCCGAAAGCGCGCTCAAGACGCTGGTCAGCCGCGTGCGCGCGCTGCTGAACCAGATCTGCCCGGGGCTGGGGCGGGCGATCGTCGCCGATCGCGGCGCCTATCACTGGGCGGTGCTGCCGGGGATGTCGGTCGACCTGTACCAGATCGAGGACCTGCTCGACGTCATCGCCGCGCCCGATACCGGCGGCGCCGAGCGCGCGCGGCGCTGCGCCGAGCTGATGGAGCTCTATACCGGCGACCTGCTGCAGGACAGCGAGCAGGGCGAGTGGGTGCTGGCGCGCGCCGCCGCGCTGCACAGCCGCTACATGGCGGCGGTGTACGCCTATGTCGACTGGCTCAAGGCGCGCGAGGACCATGCGGAAATTGTCAACGTCTGCCGCGCCGCGCTCGAGATCGACCACTTCGACGACCGCCTGCACATGGAGCTGATGACCGCGCTGGTCAACACCAACCGCTCCGGCGAGGCGCTGGCGCAGTACAGGCACGTCATGCACCTGCACTACCGCTATCTCGGCGTCCAGCCCAGCGAGGACATGCAGGCGTTCTACAAGCAGATCGTCCGCGCCGGCAAGACGCTGGAGCTCAACCTCGAGTCCATCCGCAGCGAGCTGCGCGAGGGCGGCGACCAGCGCGGCGCGTTCGTCTGCGAATACGCCGTGTTCAAGGAGATCTTCAACCTGCAGATGCGCAACCTCGAGCGCCTCGGCTCGACGATGTTCCTCGCCGTGATCATGGTCTGCGGCCTCGACGGCGAGCCGCTGGACAACATCCGCCAGGACAACGCCATGGCGGCGCTGCTCGACATTTTGCGCAACAACCTGCGCAAGGGCGACACCATCGCCCGCTTCTCCCCCACGATCTTTGCGCTGCTGCTGCCCACCGTCAACTACACCACCGGCAACATGGTCATGGAGCGCGTCAAGCGGCTGTTCTACCGCCGCCATCCAAGCGCCAGCGTGGCGTTTCACTATCGCGTCGGCCCCCTCAGCAGCGAGCACCCGCCGGAAAAGGGCGCGCCGCCGCAGGAAAGTGCGCCGCACGGCGAATAGTTTCCTTCCAAGCGCATATTTTTGTCAAGAAGAGCGAGCCACAATCTCGCCCTTCTTTTTGCATATCGCTCCATTTCAACCGAACAAAAGCCAAATTTTACACAAAAATGGGTTTTTCTTCAATATGTAACCGCAGCAGTAACCGTCCTACGCTATAATATATAGAACATAATGGTTTATCGGGGGTCGCGTATGCGAACCGGAAGAAGAGGAGGTCATATTTCATGAAGAATACGATGAGAAAGTGCGCGCTTCTGCTCATGGCGCTGATGCTGATGGCGGCGCTGAATGTGACCGCGCTGGCGGAGGAAACCGTTTCCGAGCCCGTCGCCGAGGTGGTCGTGGTCTCCGAGCCGGCGCCGGAACCCAAGTCCGAGCCGACTGCGGAACCGACGGCTGAGCCCAAGTCCGAGCCGGCGGCTGAGCCGACTGCGGAACCGACGGCTGAGCCCACGACCGAGCCGACCGCGGAACCCACGGCGGAACCGACTGCCGAGCCCACGACTGAGCCCACGGCTGAGCCGACTGCCGAGCCCACGGCTGAGCCGACTGCCGAGCCCACGACTGAGCCGACTGCCGAGCCCACGGCTGAGCCGACCGCGGAACCCACGACCGAGCCGACCGCGGAGCCCACGGCTGAGCCGACCGCCGAGCCGACCGCGGAACCCACGGCTGAGCCGACCGCCGAGCCCTTCACCGGCACGGTGGAGATCAAGCTGGGCAACACCGGCGACATCTACTTCGGCGACACCGTCACGCTGCGCGCGATCGTGCGCGGCGCCAACACCGACTACGAGATCCGCTGGGAAGCCAACGACGGCGCCGGCTGGGTCGAGGTCCGGGACGACGACCGCAAGGACGACGAGCTGACCTTCGTCGTCGACGAGGACAACGCCAAGTACGACTACCGCGTCGTCCTGATCACCGAGGCATAACGAGCGGCGTAGGGCGCGCCCGTGCGGCGCGCCGCCTTCCCGCCATTTGCGCGCGGACCGGGCGCTTCCCCGCGCCGCGCGGACATCAATCCGAGGCTGAAGGAGGATCTCAACAATGATCAACATGCGCAAGGCAATCGCGCTGGTGCTGGCGCTGATGCTGGCGATGAGCCTCGCTGCCATCGCGGAAAAGGAAACCTATTCGGACAGCTACCGCCTGCCCGAGGTGCTCGAGCGCGTCGAGGCGACCGCCGAGCCCACGGCGGAGCCGACCGCCGAACCCACGCTCGAACCGACGGCGGAGCCGACCGCCGAACCCACGGCGGAGCCGACCGCCGAACCCACGGCTGAGCCGACCGCCGAACCCACGCTCGAACCCACGGCGGAACCGACCGCCGAGCCGCTGCCGACCGTCTCCGACCAGCCGCTGGTTCCGGACGAGTCCCCGGCGCCGAGCGAGTCCCCGGCGCCGAGCGAGTCCCCGGCGCCCGAGCAGTCCCCCACGCCGGAGCCGTCGCCGCTGCCGGCGGGCGACTACCTGCTCGACGCGGACGGCAATCCGCTCCTCGACCGCAACGGCGATCCGATTCCCGCCGGCGACTATGTCGTGGACGAGAGCGGCGCGCTGGTCTTCGGCGAGGACGGCAAGCCCATTCCCGTGCAGGAAGATCCGCTCGCGGGGCTGAAGCAGGCGATCGTCGTGCTCGAGGAGGGCGAGGCGCCGCTGCCGCTCTACGCGGAGCCGAGCGCGGACGCCGAGGTCCTCGCGGAGCTGCCCAACGGCGAAATGCTCTACGTCCGCCAGCTCGAGGAGGACTGGACCTACGCCGTGTACGGCGAGCTCGAGGGCTATGTGATGACCTCGAAGATCGCCCTGTACAACGCCGATCCCACGCCCGGCGAGGAGGAGATCGTCCGCACCATCACCGTGTCCTCGAGTCTCGAGGGCGTGCCGGTGGTCTACGCGGGCACGGAGGTCACCATGACCGCCACCCTCACCGGCTTTGAGGACGTCGTCTACACCATGCAGTGGCAGTACACGCCCGACGGCGGCGAGACGGTCGTCGACGTCGAGGGCGCGAACGGTCCCGCCTACACCTTCACCATCGACGATGGCAACTACGCCTATCTCTGGCGCCTCGTCGTGACGCTGAAGCCCGAACCCGCCGAGTCCGGCGCGCAGGCGTAACCGGAATCTCTCGGGGCGATCGCCCCGGCGACCGCCCGGCATTGTATTCGATTTGTCTATCGTGAGGAAATCGACCAGTCATTGGAGGGAATACGATGTTTAACAAGATGAAGAGGTTCGTGGCGATCCTGCTGTCGGCGCTGATGCTCGTCAGCGCGCTGCCCACGAGCGCTCTCGCCGAACCCGTGGGGGACAGTTCCGTCGCCTCGCAGTTTGCGCCGGCGGTGTCCGGCGTCTATGCGCGCGCGGAAGCCGTGACGGTTCGCGTGGGCGAGGAAAGAACGTTGGAGGGTACAGGTTCTTACTATAGAAATCATCAATGGCGTATCATAAAAGGCGATGAGAATATTGTCCAGCTGACGCCGAGTTCTAATCCTCGGAGTGATGCGACCGTTCTCGGCCTTGCTGAAGGTACGGTAACAATTCGCCATACATATGGTAGTGACTGGTATGGCGGTTCAGAAGACTTTACCGTGCGCGTAGAGCCGATGGATGATGGAACGCAGTTGATCTACATGTACATCGAAGTAGAGGGCGATACCACCGGTTTGACAGTAAATGACAAGGGATGGTATACCGTCGGCGTTGTTACGGTTGACGGCAACATTATTCCTGCGCCTGGGAATGCGCCGGCGGGTGGCAAGTATGAGCGTGGCGAAAAATATCTGGATGATGTACTCGCTTCGTTCAGTTATGATGATATCGCTTTGTACGAGAAAAATGCCTCCATACTTACGGAAAGCGTGTTGAGCGAAGTCAACTGGCACAAATATGGATTATGCGTTGAAGATGGTGCAAATGACTACCCTTCCGCTCCTTCTACAGCCTGGCATTTGGACGGTTTGCTCAAGATTGACTACAAAGTGCTGGTGCGGCGCTATGTCGAATGCGATGCTGGTACGCCGGGCGCAGTGCAGCACAACGGCAAGCATTACATTCAGTATGGTAATGTGACCTTTGTTACCTACGACACTGAGGACATTGCGAATCACAGAACGCTGGTCGCTGAAGATTTGGCGGAGCGCATGCCTATCGACAATTACACCTATATCGACGGCAGCCCTGAAAGGCTCACGCTTTCGGCAGATACAAGCAACCAATACATCAACCTCTACTACGACCGTTCGGTCGGCAGCCTGACGCTCGAGAAGGCGCTCGGCGCGGACACGACGGTGCCGGATGGCACGCAGTTCACGCTGGTCGCGACCTACCCCGATCCCGGTGATGAGACGGGCGAGAAAGAACAGCGCGTCAAGATCACCGCGACGTACAGAAATGACGCGTTCACCTATCGCGGCGCAACTGGGACCGCAGGCAACACCATCGAGGGCCTGCCGGTCGGCACCGTCGTGTCCATTTCCGAGGAGAACGCGGATGGCTACGACGTCGCCTATACCGGTGTGGACGAGGACAATACCGTCCGCATCGCGGAAGGTTCCCAGTACGTCATCGTCACCAACACCCGCAGCACCGGCAACCTGACGATCGTCAAGGCGCTGGGCGAGGGCATGGAGCTGAAAGGCGGCGATAGCTTTACCTTTACCTATGAGTACGGTGAGGGCGAGGCAAGCGTCGAGGGCACCGTGACCGCGACCTGGAGCGACCGAAACGGCTTTACCTATACGCATACCACTCCGGACGGGGGAACCGTTCCCGGCAATGTCATCGAGGGCATTCCGATCGGCACGCAGGTCACCGTCAGGGAAGAGGAGAGCAATGGCTATAAGCCGACGTATGCTCCGGGTCAGACAGTGACGATCAGAGCCGAAGGCGCCGCGACCATCACCGTCACCAATGACGCCGCTGGCAGAGTCGGCTACTATCTGGTCCTGCCGGGCGCATCCATCGATACCACCGACTGGATTGTGAACACGGTCGAGCCGAGCACCACTGCCGGGAAGTATATCGTCGACGGCGAATACTATAAAAACGGCGATACGTTTACCGTGACGAACCGTGTTCCCACGTGCGATGGCTATGTCTTTGTCGGCTGGTTCGACAAGGCATTTGGCGGCAGTTCGGCGAAGTTCCTGCGCGGCGGCGCTGAGGACACTTTCAATCGCGCGAATACGGATGACAAGATTCAGACGCTCGACGCGGTGTGGGCATCTCTGGACGTCAAAGACTTTGCGACGATCTATGACGGAGAAGCGCATTCCATTCCGGACCCGGATGTGGACTTCTCCGCTGGCGGCCTGCGCCCCGAATATCAGGCGCAGCTCGAAGCGCTGGGACTCAGAACCAGCAAGCCGCGCTATGCCACTGAGGAGGGTGGCTCATACAGCGAGGATAAGCCGGGCTTTACCAATGTCGGCACCCATGACGTCTGGGTGAAGGTCGACTTCACGGTCGGCGGCGTGACGAAAACGCTCACCAAGAAGGCCACCGTGACAATCTATCCGGTGCTCGAGGTGACGAAGGTTGCTAAGGACGCGGGCGATCAGGCGTTCACCTTCACGCTGACCAAGGGTGACTCCCCGGTTGGCGGCGCGGAGTACACCGTGGGTGAGGAAACCTATACGACCGACAACGACGGCACCTTCACCCTGAAGGCGGATCAGACCGCGCGCTTCACGGGCAACGGCATGTACTCCGACGACGTGTCCAGCTATCCGGGTACCTACACCGTCAGCGAGAAGAAGGCGGTGGGCTGGGAACCGAAACCTGCGCAGAGCCAGAGCGCATCCCTGACAGCGGAAGCGGGGGAAAATGTGGTTGCGCTCACCTTCACCAACACCCGCGAGACGGTAAATGCCTTGACGGTCACCAAGACGTGGAACACGAACGGCGTCCAGATCGCGACGCCGGACGTCGAGCTGACCATCGGCAGGTACGCCGATGGCGTGCAGGACCCTGATTTCAGCGAGACCGTGCAGGTTACGGCGAATGGCGGCTGGACCGAGACGCTCTCCGGCGACTTCCCGACGCACGACGAGAATGGCAACGCCTATACCTACGCGGTCATCGGCGAACGCACGCTCAATGAGGGCGACGCCGCTGTGCTCGCGCAGTATACGCCGGACTATACCGCCACGGCGATTCCCGCGAACGGCGATACCGCGCTCGGCGCGACCAATACCATCGGCGATGTCGTGACCGTGACGATTGTGAAGAACGTGATTGACCCGACGCGCGAAACCGTGA
>CALVPU010000125.1 GCA_944353735.1 uncultured Eubacteriales bacterium
GGCGACGAACCGCGAGATTCTGGAACTGCCGGAGGTGCCGAGGTCGTTGGCAGTCATCGGCGGCGGCGTGATTGGATTGGAGATGGTCGCCTATTACGCGGCGGCGGGATCCAAGGTCACCGTCGTCGAGATGCTCGACCACATCGCGGGACCGACCGACCGCGAGCTGAGCGGCATGCTGCAGCGCGCGCTGGAAAAGAAGGGCGCGACGTTCCTGCTCGGGCATCAGTGCGCGTCGGTGGCGCCGGGCAAGGTCGTCGCCAAGGCGCCGGACGGCAGGCTCGTGGAGATTTTGGCGGATCAGGCGCTGTTGTCCATCGGGCGGCGCGCCAATGTCCGGGGCATCGGCCTTGAGGCGATCGGCGTGGAGACGGACCGCGCGGGCATCGTCACCGACCGGCAGTGCCGCACCAATGTCGAAAACGTCTATGCCGCCGGCGACGTCAATGGACGCCACATGTTGGCGCACACGGCGTACCGCGAGGCGGAGGTCGCCGTCAACGCCATGCTCGGCAGGCGCGACTTCATGCGCTACCGCGCCAATCCCTCCGTCATCTACACGCAGCCGGAAATCGCCTGCGTCGGCATGACCGAGGAGGAGGCGCAGGCGTCGGGCGTCGATTACGAGGTCCGCAAGCTGTCCATGCGCTATTCCGGTCGCTTTGTAGCGGAGAACGAGGGTGGCGACGGGCTGTGCAAGATTCTCGTCGACCGTCGCCACCGCAACGTGCTCGGCGTGCACCTGCTGGGCAGTTATGCCAGCGAGATCATCTGGGGCGCCGCGGAGATGATTGAGACGGAGCTGCGCGTGCGCGACGTCAAGGAGCTGATCTTTCCGAATCCGACCGTCAGCGAGATCCTTCGCGAGGTTATCTGGGAATTCGACGACGCGGCGCGCTGAGCGCCGCAGGCGGCATGTGACCAAGGTCAAAGGAGCGATACCATGTCCAAGCAGCTGTACATCGACCCGTCCGCCGTGCGCGCGCCGGGCAGCATCCACTTTGAGGATATCCCTGTCAACCAGTATCAGAAAACGGTACGCGACGAGGTGGGCAACTTCACCAAGGCGCAGCTGGTCAACATCTACCGCGACATGCTCACGCTGCGCGAGTTCGAGACGATGATCAACCGCATCAAGACGACCGGCGAATACGAGGGCGTCGCCTACAACCATCCCGGTCCCGCGCACCTGTCGATGGGGCAGGAATCCGCGGCGGTCGGCGAGGCGTTCCACCTCGACGTCGACGATTTCATCTTCGGCTCCCACCGCGCGCATTCCGACATCCTCGCCAAGGGACTTTCGGCGATCGAGAAGCTTCCCGACGCGCGGCTGCTCGAGATCATGCGCGGCTTTCTGGACGGCGCGGCGCTGGCGGTTGTCGAAAGGCAGCCGCACGACACGGTGAAGGATCTGGCGATCGACTTTCTGCTCTACGGCGCCATGGCGGAGATCTTCGCACGCGAGACGGGATTCAACCGCGGGCTTGGCGGCTCGATGCACACGTTCTTTACGCCGTTTGGCATCTATCCCAACAACGCCATCGTCGGCGGTTCCGGCGCGATCGCCATGGGTGCGGCGCTGTTCAAGCGCGTCAACCGCCGCCCGGGCATCGTGGTGGCGAACATCGGCGACGGCGCGCTCGGGCGCGGACCAGTGCTCGAGGCGCTGAACATGGCGGGCATGGGCCAGCTGGCGAAGCTCTGGGGAGACGATATGCAGGGCGGCCTGCCGGTGATGTTCAACATCGTCAACAACCACTACGGCATGGGCGGTCAGACCTCCGGCGAGACGATGGCCTACGACGCGCCCGCGCGCCTCGGCGCCGGCTTCAATCCGAACCAGATGCTCGCCGAGCGCGTCGACGGCTTCAATCCGCTCGCCGTGATCGACGCCTACGCGCGCAAGAAGGCGCTGCTGCTGGCGGGCAAGGGTCCGGCGCTGCTGGACGTGGTGACCTACCGCTTCGCCGGTCACAGCCCGTCGGACAGTTCCTCTTACCGCACGAAGGAAGAAATCGCCGCATGGGAGGCGCAGGATCCCATCGCTGCCTACCGCCGCCAGCTCGTCGAGGCGGGCGTGGCGAGCGAGGCGGAGTGCGACGCCATCGCCGAGCGCGTGCGCAAGACCAACCTGCGCAATTTCCGGCTTTCCATCGACGACGCCGTGTCGCCGCGCATGGACCTGGTCAAACATCCGGACGCCATCGCCGACCTGATGTTTACCAACGGTCATGTCGAGGCGTTTTCCGACGCGGAACCCGAGGTCAACATGCCCATGGCGGACAATCCGCGCGTGCAGGCAATCGCCCGCAAGGAACGCTTCGGCTTCGACAGGGACGGCAAGCCCGTTTCCAAGAACCGCGTCTATCAGCTGCGCGACGGCCTGTTCGAGGCGATCATCGACCGCTTTTACAAGGACCCGACGCTTATCGCCTACGGAGAGGACGTGCGCGACTGGGGCGGCGCCTTCGCCGTGTACCGCGGCCTGACCGAGGCGCTGCCGTATCATCGGCTGTTCAACGCGCCGATCAGCGAGTCGGCGATCGTCGGTTCCGCCGTCGGCTACGCCATGGCGGGCGGGCGCGCGCTGGTGGAGCTGATGTATTGCGATTTCCTTGGCTGCGCGGGCGACGAGGTGTTTAACCAGATGGCGAAGTGGCAGGCGATGTCCGCGGACGTAATCCGGATGCCGGTCGTGCTGCGCGTGTCCGTCGGCTCCAAGTACGGCGCGCAACATTCGCAAGACTGGACGAGCCTGACCGCGCACATTCCGGGGCTGAAGATCGCCTTCCCAGCCACGCCCTACGACGCAAAGGGGCTGATGGCGGCTGCGCTGGCGGGCACCGATCCGGTGGTGTTCTTTGAGTCGCAGCGCATCTACGATGTCGGAGAACAGTTCCATGAAGGCGGCGTGCCCGAGGAATACTACGAGATTCCCTTCGGCAAGGCGGATGTCAAGCGCGCCGGCAAGGACGTGACGATCGTGACCTTCGGGGCGGTGCTCTACCGCGCGCTGAAGGCGGCGGATGCGCTCGCGGAGAAGTACGGCATGGAGGCGGAGGTCATCGACGCGCGCACGCTGGTGCCCTTCGACTACGACGCCGTGCTCGCGTCCGTGCACAAGACCGGCAGGCTGGTCGTCGTCACCGACGCCTGCGAGCGCAACTCCTTCGCCAGCGAGGTGGCGCGGCAGGTGACGGAACTGGCGTTTGACGATCTGGACGCGCCGCCGGTGGTCGTCGCCTCGCGCAACTGGATCACGCCGGCGCACGAGCTGGAGGAGGCGTTCTTCCCGCAGCCGTCGTGGATCCTCGACGCCATCGACGC
>CALVPU010000126.1 GCA_944353735.1 uncultured Eubacteriales bacterium
CGTGACCGATGGCGTGCACCGCGCCGACCATGCTGTTGCCGAACGCCGCGCCCGCCATGCACGCCGCCACCGCCATGTCGATGCGCGCGTCGCGGGCGGCGCGCCTGCCGTGCGCGGCGGGGACCGTGCCGCAGGGGCTTTCGATGCCGAGCGCGGCGGGCAGCGCCTCGAGAATGATGCGCAGCGCGGCGAAGGCGAGGGCGTCGCTGATGGGGTTGCGCTGGTCGCAGGTGCACGCCTCGATGGCGTGGCACATGGCGTCCAGGCCGGTGGCGGCGGTGACGCGCGGCGGCAGCGACTGCGTCATGCGCGGGTCGAGAAAGGCGGCGTCGGGCATCATGCAGGGGGAGATGTACTCCAGCTTGACGCCGCGGGTGGGATGGCGGATGACCGCCACGGGCGTGCACTCGCTGCCGGTGCCGGCGGTGGTGGGCACGGCGATGAACGGCACGCGCGCGCCGCGCGGCAGGTTCTCGCAGCCCATCAGGGCGAGGATGTCGTCCGCGCCCTGACCGATGAGCAGCTTGACGCCCTTGGCGGTGTCCAGCACCGAGCCGCCGCCCAGCGCCACGATGCCGTCGCAGTTCCCGGCGCGGTAGATCCGGGCGATCTCGTTGACCGTGTCGACGCCCGAGTCCGGCGGCACGCGGTCGTGCACCGCGGCAGGCTTGAGCCCCGTCAGCGCGAGGAAGCGCGCCGCCAGCCCCAGGCGGGTGAGCGTCTCGTCCGTCAGCATCAGCGGCCGCGCCATGCCCAGCGAGGCGGCGGCGTAGCTGAGATTGCCCAGCGCGTCGTCGCCGGCGCAGATCTGCACGGGGTTCAGAAATTCAAAGTAGCGCATCGCCGTCACCTCCCGCACAGCGCCAGTGCGTAGACCGCGACGGTCGGCAGGCGCTTCTTCACGGGGCGCTTGAGGATGCGGCGGTTCCACAGCCGCGGGAACAGGTAGCCCTCGGCGATCTCGATGGCGCGCACCAGGCACATCGTCTCGTTGATGTTGCCGCGCAGCACGAAGCGGTGCCCGCAGTACGCCTGCCCCACCGACTCTAGCCCCACGAACACCCGAAACGCCCCCGACAGGCTCTTGAAGGCGATCTCGATGTCCGCGTGCGCATCCGCGCCCGCGCGTTCCACGCCGCCGCCGCGGCGCACGAACGCCAGCTGCGGCGCGCGCGCGTCCATGCCGGCGCGAATGCGCACGCACGCGCCCTCCGGCAGCTGGCGCAGCTCCGCCGCCACCGCCGGGTCGCGCCGGCCCAGCGCGTTCAGCGCCCGGTACAGCACCTGCAGGACAACCGCAACGATCGCTCGCTTCATGGATAATTCCTCCTATTATTGGGCGTGATGTTGTTGCCGGCGGCGCATTGACAAACGCCGCGCCGCGCGGTAGAATAGTTGATAACATGAACTTTGGCGATTATAGCACAGGACCGACGCGATTGCAAGGAGGTTTCATGGAAAATCTGAATGAAGAATTGCTGGCGGCATGGCTTAGGCTGTCGTCGGTGGTGAACAACGAGCGCATCGTCTCCACCATTCCCTACAATGAGGCGCACGTGTGCAACATCCTCTACCGCCACCGCCAGCGGTCGGCGGACACGTATCTGACCGCCACGGACCTCTGCCGCGAGACGCGCATCCTCAAGTCGCAGATGAACAAGGTGCTCGCCTCCATGGAGCGCCGCGGGCTGATCGAGCGCTTCCCCGCGCGCGACGACCGGCGCAAGGCGTACATCCGCCTGCGCGAGGAAAACCTCGGGCAGTTCGAGGCGGTGCACGCGCGCTCCATCGCGCTGGTCGACCGCGCCATCGAGCGCCTCGGTCAGGACAAGGCGCTGGACGCGCTGGACCTGATCAGCCGCATCGCCGACTACGTCGACGAGACCCTCTCCGATCCCAAGCGCACCGGTCGCGGTCATACGCTTCCGCGCTGATCTCCAAAAACATACATTTGATTGAATTTGGATTCAAATGGAATTGACAGAACGTTCCCCCGCGTGTTACACTTTGGGTGGCAGGCGGGCATTTAGCGTGCTCGCGGCGCGGATATGCGACAAAAATATGACTAAGTTAAGGCGAGATCAAATATAGATCAGAAGCAAATCAAATTTTTCTGCCGCGGCGGGGATAATTACATTGACAAACGCCCTCGCGTCCGTTATAATAAATTGTGTGATTGGTGCATGGGCACTTTTGACAAAGGAGTGCGCGTGCATTAACCAAATACGTAAAGGAGTGACTGGTACCTATGAAAAAGTTCCTTTCTCTGGCCCTGGTTCTGCTGATGGCGCTTTCCTTCGCGTCTGTCGCCAGCGCTGAGACCGAAGCCCGCACGATCGAGTTCTGGCACACTTCCGGCGGCGACATCGGCAACGCGCTTCAGGCGAACGTCGACGCGTTCAACGCCTCTCAGAGCGAAATCTTCTGCAACGCCACCTTCCAGGGCGACTATGACAGCGCGCTGATCAAGATCAAGGCGGCTGTCCCCGCCGGCGAAGGCCCGGACGTCTTCCAGATGTTCGAGATGGCGACGGCGTACCTGGCGGACGTCGACTGGGTCATCCCCTTCCAGGAGATGCTCGACGCCGATCCGTTCATGGAGCTGTCTGAGCTGAACCCGATGCTCACCAACTACTACACGGTCGACGGTCAGTTCCTCTGCCTGCCGTTCAACCCGTCCTCCCCGATCATGTACTACAACAAGACCGCGTTTGACGCCGCGGGCATCACCGAAATCCCGACCACGTTCGCCGAGATCGAGGCCATCGCCGAGCAGCTGACGAGCGTCGAGGGCAACCCGCAGTACGCGATGGGCCTGTCCATCTACGGCTGGTTCTTCGAGGAGCTGCTGGTGAACGCCGGCTACTACTACGTCAACAACGAGAACGGCCGCGCCGACACGGCGACCGCGATCGAGTATGACACCAACGGCGGCGGCAAGCTGGTCATGGAAGCCTGGAAGAAGCTCGTTGACGACGGCGTCTGCTACAACTTCGGCGTCGACAACGACGGCTCCAAGGCCGCGTTCATGGCGGGCACCACCGCGATCACCTTCGAGTCCACCGCGCAGCTGCGCACGATTGAGAACGGCTCCTCCTTCGAGGTCGGCACCGCCTTCATGCCCTCCGTCCTCGACGAGCGCCCGGACCGCACGATCGTCGGCGGCGGCAACCTGTGGATGGTCCGCACGGGCGACGAGCAGCGCCAGGCCGATACCTGGGAGTTCATGAAGTTCATGTCCTCCGCCGAGCCGGCTGCGAACTTCTCCATGGCGACCGGCTACTACGCCGCGAACTCCAGCGCCTATGAAGTTCCGGAGTACGTGACCTACCTCGAGGAGAACCCGAACGCGCAGGTCGCGCTCGACCAGCTGGAGGAATCCGAGGTCAGCACGCTGACCGGCAGCCTGTTCACCGGCGTCAACGCCGAGTTGCGCCAGATCTGGCAGGAGGAGTTCGACCTCTACCTGCAGGGCGGCTACGGCACGGTTGAGGACGCGATGGCTGAAATGGCCGCCCGTTCCAACGCCGCGATCGAGACCTACAACACCACCGGCGAAGCGGCCTAATTGCCTCGACCCTGAATCCCGCAAGGCTTAGGGGTTGAGAAGTGAAAGGAAGCAAACTTCTCCGTTTGCTTCCTTTCTTTGAAACTCTCCACAAGGAAGGGATTGCAATGACTACGAATCTTCCGCAGCAGACGGTGAAGAAGAAGGGGCTGACATTCCACGACATCACGCCTTATTTTTACATCCTGCCGTCGCTTCTGCTGTTTATCCTCTTCGTATTCTATCCGTTCGTGAAGACGATCATCCTGAGCCTGAGCGTGACGGACAATTCGGGCAACATCCTCAACTGGGCGAACCCGCTGTTCTCCAACTTCGCGACGGCGCTGACCGATTCGAGTATGTGGTTCGCCATCGGCGTCACGTTCAAATACGCGATTATGGTCGTCGTCGGCTCGATCGTGATGGGCACGGTCACGGCGATTCTCGCCAACGAGGCGTTCCGCGGCCGCGCGTTCGTCCGCGCCGTCTACGCCATGCCCATGGCGATCTCCTCGGCGTGCATCGCGGTCATCGCCACGTTCATCTTCAACCCCACGATGGGCATCCTCAACCAGATTCTGGGCACGAACTTCCGCTGGCTGCGCGACATGAAGCTCGCGCTGCCGTCGATCGCGATGGTCACGGTGTGGATGAACATCGGCATGAACTACCTGTTCGTCATCGCCGCGCTGCAGAGCGTGGACATCTCGCTGTACGAGGCGGGCAGCATCGAGGGCGTGAACTTCTTCCAGAAGCACTGGTACATCACGCTGCCGAGCATCTCGCCGACGCTGTTCTTCCTGCTGGTCATCAACGTCATCAACTCCTTCCAGGCGTACGCGCAGATCCGCTTGATGACCGACGGCGGTCCCGGTCGCTACACGACCACGCTGGTCTTCAGCATCTACACCGAAACGTTTGAGTACATGCGCTACGCTTCCGGCGCGACGCTCTCCGTCATCCTGTTCGTGATTTTGTTCATCCTCACGGCAATCCAGTTCAAGGCAGAAAAGAAGGTGACGTACTGATGGCAAAGGGAACGACAATGAAGGTCACCGCTTCCAAGGTGAAGCAGAATAACCCGGTCGCCGGCGTCGTCGCGTTCGTCTTCGCGCTGCTGATCATCTCGCCGCTGGTCTACTGCCTGCTGACGAGCTTCCTCACCGAGCAGGAAATCTTCCAGCTCAAGGTCATCCCGACCTCTTTCTACGTCGGCAACTATCAGAAGGCGCTGGATCAGGCCCCGCTGTTTACGTTCATCCTCAACTCGGTCATCGTCTCCTGCTCCTGCATGGCGCTGCAGCTGATCACCGGCTCCATGGCGGGCTACGCCTTCGGCTGCCTGAAGTTCAAGGGGCAGAACGCGATCTTCCGCATCTTCCTGGCGACGATGATGATCCCCGGCAACGCCATCATCATCTCCAACTACCTGACCGTGTCCAGCTGGGGCCTGCTCAAGCAGCCCTACACGCTCTGGCCGCTGATCCTGCCCTACATGACCAGCGCGTTCTGCGTGTTCAACATGCGCCAGGCGTACAAGTCGCTCCCCACGGAGCTGGCGGAGGCCGCCGAGATCGACGGCTGCAACAGCTTCCAGTACTTCATCCGCGTCGCCATGCCGCTGACGCTGCCCTCGCTGGGCGCGGTCGGTATCCAGACCTTCATCTCCGTCTGGAACCAGTACCTCTGGCCGCTGCTGGTGACCAACAGCGTCGAGTGCCGCACCGTTCAGCTCGGTATCGGCATGCTGCAGAACGCCGACGGTCAGGCGTTCGGCACGATCATGGCTGGCACGACGATCGTCATGATTCCGTCGATCCTCGTGTTCGTCATCGGTCAGAAGACGCTGGTGTCCGGCCTCACCGCCGGCGCCGTCAAGGGCTGATCGCCCGCGATCGCCCCGTTTGTCCCGCCGCCCGCGCGGCGGGATTTTTTTCGCCCGCGGCAGGACTTTTCGTCCGCGCGGGATTTTTTTGTGCTCGTGCAGGAATTTTGCGCCCGTACAGCGGGATTTGCGCCTATGTGGGATTCTTGATCATGGTGGTGCTGGAAAAGCCGCTCGCGCGCGTCGTACAGCGGGATTTTCGCCCATGCGGGATTCTTGCGCCCGTTCGGCGGGCTTTCCGCCTGCGGCAGGATTCTGCGCCCGCGCGGCGGGATTTTCCCTCCGCGCGGGATTTTTTGCATCTGTACAGTGGGATTTTCGCCCGCGCAGCGGTCGTTCCTGCGGGAGATGGCGGTCGTCCCCATGGCGTCCGTGCAGCGGAATTTCACCCGCGCGGCGGGATTTGCGCCTGCGGCAGGATTCTGCGCCCGCGCAGAATTTTCGTTTTGCGCCCGTTCAGTGGAATTTTCTTCGCGCGGCGGTCTTTCCGCCTGAGCGACGGCGGAAGCCGCGCGGCGCACAGACGTTCTTCCCCGCTCAGCGCGCTGCGCCGGCTTTGCCTTTACAAGCGCGCGGAAACACGGTATAATGTTATCGGTTCCGGACATGCCTGCGCGGAACGCGGCGGCGGGAACCGCCCACTTCAAGAGACAAGGGAGCGTTGAACATGCTTTTCATGGGCATTGACGTCGGCACGCAGGGCGCGCGCTGCGTCGTGGCGGACGCGCGCGGCGAGATCGCGGCGGCGCACTCGGAGGCGTTCGCGTCGGTCAACATCGCGCGCGAAGAGGGCTGGCGCGAGCAGTCGCCGGCGGACTGGCGCGCAGCGGTGGGCGCGGCGATCCGCGCCTGCACGTCGCAGCTGCGGGCGGCGGGCATCGGCGCGGCGCAGATTCGCGCCATCTCCATCGACGGCACGAGCGGCACCATCGTGCCGCTGGACGCGCAGAACCAGCCGCTGACCAACGGCGTGATGTACAACGATCCGCGCGCCAGGGCGGAGGCGGCGCTCGTGCACGCGCGCATGGGCGCGCACGAGGCGAAGCTGGGACTGCGCTTCGGCGCGTCGTTCTCGCTGCCGCGCATCCTCTGGTTTGTGCGCAACCGCCCGGACGTGTGCGCGCGCACGCGCGTGTTCGCCCATCAGGCGGACTACATCGCCGGGCTGCTGTGCGGCGAATACGCCGTTTCCGATTATTCCAACGCGCTCAAGACCGGCTACGACCTCATCGACCACCGCTGGCCGGATGAGATCGCCGCGCTGGGCGTCGACCCGGCGAAGCTGCCGCGCATCGTGCGCCCGGGCGAACCGCTGGGCAGGGTGACGCGCGCGGCGGCGGAGGCGCTGGGGCTGTCGCCGGAGACGATGGTCGTCGGCGGCTCGACCGACGGCTATGCCTCGGCGCTGGCGGCGGGCGCGGTGCGCGCCGGCAGCTGGGCGTCGATCATCGGCACGACCTTCGTGCTCAAGGGCGTCACGCCGCAGCTGGTCATCGACCCGGACGGCTCGAGCTATTCCCACCGCCTGCCCTCGGGCGAATGGCTGCTGGGCGGAGCGAGCAACCTCGGCGGGCGCTGCTTGAACCTGTGCGCAGGCGAAAGGTCCCTCGCGGAGATGGACGCGGCGAGCGCGGCGCTGATTCCCACCGGCGTGCGCTGCTACCCGCTCCTCGGCCGCGGCGAGCGCTTCCCCTTCGTGGACGCGGACTTCGAGCCGTTCTACGTCGGCGACGTGCTCGGCGGCAGGCTCTATCCGGCGCTGATGGAGGGCGTCGGCTTCGCGGAGCGGTTGGCGCTGGAGAAGATGCACGCGCTCGGCTGTCCCGTGGGCGACTGCGTCTGCACCGCCGGCGGCGCGAGCCGCAGCCCGCTGTGGTTGAAGATCCGCGCCGCCATCCTCGGACGCCGCCTGATGGTGCCGAAGGTGGTCGACGCCGCCATGGGCTCGGCGCTGGTCGCCGCCTCGGGCGAGATGGGCTCGCTTGCCGACGCCGCCGACCAGATGATCCGCTACGACCGCGTCGTCGAGCCGGACGCCGCGCTGTCCGCGCGCTACGACGAACTCTACCGCCGCTTCCTCGAGGATCTGCGGCGCAACTCACCTGCGAGGAGGGCGTGACATGAGCATTTTCAAGGACTGTGACATTCGCGGCATCTACGGCAGCGAGCTGACCGACGCCGACGCGCTGCGCATCGGGCGCGGGCTCGCCGCGATGCTGCCCCCCGGCGGCGCCATGCGCGTCGGCGGCGACGTGCGCCTCTCCACGCCCGCGCTCAAGGAACAGCTGATCCGCGGCCTCGTCGAGGGCGGCGTGCGCGTGACCGATCTCGGCGTCATTCCCACGCCGGCGCTGTACTACGCCCTCGCCAACGGCAATTGTGACGGCGGCGCCACCGTCACCGCCTCCCACAATCCCCCGGAATACAACGGCGTCAAGTTCATGCTCGGCGGCGAGCCGGTCACCCGCGAGGTCATCGCCAAGCTGGCGGACATCGTCGAGCGCCGCGATTTCCCCCGCGGCGAGGGTTCCGTCGCGGCGCTCGACATCCTCCCCGCCTACCGCGCCTCCCTCGTCAAGCGCTTCGGCGCGCGCAGGCCGCTGAAGATCGTCGTCGACGCCGGCAACGGCGCCATGAGTCTGGTCGCGCCCGACGCCATCCGCGGCGCGGGCTATCGCGTCGCCGAGCTGTTCTGCACGCCCGACGGTTCCTTCCCCAACCGCTGCCCCAACCCCGCCGAGTACGACAAGCTCACCGCCGCCTGCGCCATGGTGCGCGAGGAACGCGCCGACTTTGGCGTGGCGTTCGACGGCGACGGCGATCGCGCCGTGTTCATCGACGACCTCGGTCGCCCCGTGCTCAGCGAAAAGTCGCTCGTGCTCTTCATCCGCCACCTGCTCCGCGACCGCCCCACCCCCGTGGTCTACGACCAGAAGGCGTCCTCCGTCATCCGCCGCGCGGTCCTCGAGATGGGCGGCGTGCCCGTCCCCGAGCGCAGCGGTCACGCCTTCATCAAGCGCCGCTTCCTCGAGCTCGGCGCCGCCGTCGCCGGCGAGGTCAGCGGACACTTCTTCTTCGGCGAACTCGGCTACGACGACGGCCTCTTCGCCGCCCTGATGATGGCGGACCTTCTCGGTCGCTCCGACCGCCCCCTCTCCGCCCTCGCCGACGAGATCGTCTGCCCGCCCATCACCCCCGACATCCGCGTCGCCTGCCCCGCCGCCGAACAGCAGTCCTGGCTCGACCGCATCGAAGCCCTCGCCAAGGATCACCCCTGCGAGGTCCACCACCTCGACGGTGTCCGCCTCGAGTTCCCCGACGGCTGGATCCTCGCGCGCAAATCCGTCACCGCCGAACAGATCACCTTCCGCGCCGAAGCCGACACCCCCGAACGCCTCCGCGCCCTCGTGCGCCTCGCCGCCTCCGTCCTCCCCGCCGGCGCGCTGCCGGAGGAGGGGTGACGCTCAGGGGGCGCTGCCCCCTGAGAACCCCCGCCAAAGGGTCTGAGACCCTTTGGAATCCCACCGCGCGCGATGCGCTTGCGCATCGCGGGGTGATGGATAAAAAGGCATTCGTTTCAACCCGGGGCGAATCCCACCGGACGGCGGCGGGATTCGCTGTTTTTGGGGGCGGCAGGGCGGGAGCCTCAAGGGACAACGCAGAGGCGCAGAGAAGGTACGGAAAAATCGCCGTTCCCCGAAAGGCACTCCGCCAGCTCGCAGCCTCCGCGTCGCGGGCGGCCCTCCGCCGCCCGTGACAGCTGCCCCATCGCAGTTCCGCACCCTCTTCCCCTCCGCGGCGCAAAATGCGCCGCAGCAGCGGGATTCTCAAGGGACCAACCCCTGAGCGGGGGCTTAGGGGGCAGCGCCTCCCAAGCGCCCCTCCCCCCATAAGTCCCCAAACTCTCCCCACCATCCGCCACTCTCCCAG
>CALVPU010000127.1 GCA_944353735.1 uncultured Eubacteriales bacterium
TCCTCCGTGCCGGTGCCGCAAATCGTGGGGTATTCGGCATCGTCGTCGATGTAGAACTTGATCTCGCCCTCGCCCCACCAGCCGGCGTTGTTCGAGCCCCACGCCATGTAGGTTCCGACATACTGTCCCCTGCCCTCGACGCCGTCGAGGATGACATAATTTTCCTTATAGGGCAGCGGATTGACGCGGCGGAACTGGGCGTGGAAGTACGCGATGTCTTCGGGCACATCGTCGAGCGTGTAGTCGATCTGATAGTACATCGTCACCGGTTCCTCGGCGCGGTTTTCGAGGGTCATGCGGCAATGTTTGCGGAAAGGCATCTGCCAATAGCAGTTAAAGGCGCTGCCGGGGTTGACGCACACCGGCAGGGAGCTGATCTGGGCGTACTCATTCCAGCCCATGCAGAAAAAATCGCCGATCGGGCACTCGACGGAAGGATTCTCCGCGCCGTCCCAATAGATGCGCAGGATGGTGTTGCGCCAGCGACCGGTGGGCGTCAGCCAGATATGATTGATGGTTCCAGGACCATCAATGGCGGCGATTTCGACCGTCGACTGCGCCGGCATGACGATGAAGGGATTGACCTTCCAACCGATGCCCAGATCGCGCGCCGCGCGCTGGGCGCTGCCCTGCTCGAGGGGGCACATGCCGCCCTTGCCGGGAGCGCCGGTGGGGTTCTCGGGGCTGATGGAGCGCGTCTTGCCGCTGCCGAGCCGATAGAGCGTGGACAAATCGAGCATTGTCTTCATTCCTTTCCGAATCATTTGCCAAGTCGAATTTTGGCTTCACAGGCATTATAACCAAGGTCCCTTTCTCCTGTCAATATCGCGGAGCACATCCGACACGATTTTATAAAACGCACATATTTAAGTCAATCTGTGATAAATTTGTATCATATCATCGGCGCTCAATCGTTTTTGCTGACCTGCATTTCATTTAAATCTCAACACAAACCTGTGCAAGAAATGCAAAACGGCTGACAACTTCTGCGATTGTACGAATGACATAATTGTGATTATAATACTCACATAAGTACAAAATCTCAGGCGTGCCTAACAATATACGTGTAGGATTTAGCGGCAAAGTGCCGTTAAACAAAATATGGAATGGAGGAGACTTGAATGAAGAAGATCCTGTCACTCGCCATCATCGCAATGATGTTGATGGCAATGGCGACCTCCTTCGCGTTCGCGGAAGAGACCACCATCGCAGGAACGCCGAGAAGTCAGACACTCGTTGTTGAAAACCTCGTCGGCGTTGTCAGCAATCCCGGGCAGCACAACCCCTACATGTCTGGTACGAACTTTGACGGCGGTCTGCGCCAGCTCGTTTTCTCGAACCTCTGGGAAATGAATACGATCCAGGGCGTTCAGATTCCCGATCTGGCTGCCGAAATGCCCACGCCGCTGAACGATGACTACACCAGCTTCAGCATCAAGCTGACGGAAGGCATCAAGTGGAGCGACGGCGAGGACTTCGACGCCGAGGATGTCGTGTTCACGATCAATGAACTGCTTCGCCTGCAAGACCAGCTTCCGCTCGCCGCTTCGCTCGCCACCCATGTGGAATCTTGCGAATACGTTGACAAGTACGAGCTGATCATCAACACGGTGGGCAGCCATCCGCGCCTTGCGGAAGATCTGGGCGTTACCGTCTGCGGCAACGACATACTGCGCATCATCCCCGAGCACTATTGGAAGGATCATGATCTGACCACCGATCTGTGGGAAGATCCGATTGGTACCGGCCCCTACACGCTCACCGATTACGATCCCAACGGCTACTGGTTCCTCTACACGCTGCGCGAAGATGCCGAATTCTCTGACATCGGCGTGCTGACGGGCAAGGTGCCGAAGCCGCAGTACGTGCTCTTTACCGCCTACGGCACTGAGGAGCGCAAGACGATGGCGATGCTCAACAACGAAGTCGACGTGCTCTGCGATATCTCTCCCGAGGCTTGGGAAGTGCTGCAGGCCGGCAACCCGAATGTCGCCTGCTGGCTGCCTGAGTATCCCTATGGCTGCTTCGACGATCCGTGTGAGCGCGGCATTCAGTTCAACTGCGACGTCGAGCCGTTTGATCAGATTGGCGTCCGCTGGGCAATGGCGCTGTCGCTGGACATCGTGCAGGTTTCGATGGACACCTTCAGCGGTCAGATGCGCGTCTCTCCGCTGTGCATGCCGCCGACGACCTTCATGAGCGAAGCGTTCCACAAGGAAATGCGTCAGCAGTTGATTGATTACACTTGGGAAGACGGCTATCAGCCCTTCGACAAGGACTACGCGCTGAAGCTGCAGGAAACCCTGCTCTCCGAGGGCTACGACATCGTCGCCGACATGACCGAGGAAGAGCTGGTCGACCTGTTCGGCATCGGCTGGTGGAAGTACGACACCGCCAAGGCGGAAGAGCTGATGATCGAAGCGGGCTGCGAGCGCGACAGCGAAGGCTTCTGGTGCTACAACGGCGAGCGCATCACGTTCGAAATCGTTGCCCCGTCCGGCTTTGAGACCCAGTCCGAGCGCTTGGCGTACGCCTGCCAGTCTCAGTGGTACGAGTTTGGCTTTGACGTCACTGTCCAGGCAAGCGAGGCAAGCTACTTCCATAACTGTGCCTCTCCCGGAAACTACACCGCTGGCGCTTGGTGGCCGTCCTGCGGCGTCATGCAGGATCTGTACTCCCAGCTCCGCGGCTGGCACAGCGACTACTATCGCCCGATCGGCGAGAGTTCCGTCGGTTCCACGAGTCGCTTCGAGAGTGAACGCCTCGACGCGATCCTCGACGAGATGGCTCCTCTGCCCAGCGGCGAAGAGACTTACGAGCTCTCCAAGGAAGCGCTGATGGTCATGGCGGACGAAGTCGCCTGGCTGCCGATGTTCGGCACCTCCAAGCTGGTCCCGACCAATTCCACCTACTGGACCAACTTCCCGGATTCCGAGAATCCGTACAATGGTCCGTGGTGGTGGTGGAGCTGCTTCAAGTTCATTATCACCGAGCTTGAGCCGGTTGCCGCCTGATTCTAAAGCACACAATACGAGGGGGAGTGCCCCGGCACTTCCCCTCGTCTCTATCGAAAGATGTGCCGATCGAGGAGGTATCGCCCGTGCGATTGACAAAGTTTATTCTTTCCAGAATCATGGTCTGGCTATTAACGATTCTCGTCGGAATTACAGTCGTATTCTTTTTACAACGCATGATGCCTTCTGATCCGATCGAAACCATGATCAGCAAGATGACATCAATGGGAACAAATCTCTCTCCTGAAGCATTGGAAGCAATGCGCGAGTCCCTGCGCAGGCAGTACGGGCTCGAAGGAACGCTGTTTGAACAATATTTGTCGACAATCACAAGGCTTGTCCATTTCGACTTCGGTCTTTCTATGGCAAACTACCCCACGCCCGTAGCGCAGATGATCGGGCAGGCGCTGCCATATACCGTCTGCCTGCTGATGACCACCACGATCCTATCGTGGATCATCGGCAACGCCATCGGCCTGCTGGCAGGGTTTAAGAAAAATAAATGGTACTCCAAGACGCTCGAAACGGTCAGCATGTGCATCTATCCCACGCCCTATTTCATGGTCGCGCTGGTCATCATGATCCTGATGGCGTACGTCAAGCAGTGGTTCCCGCTGGTGCCGTCGTTCGACGATTTCACCTTCACGTGGGCGTGGTTCAGCGACGCGGTCTACAATTCCTTCATGCCGGCGCTGTCGCTGATGCTGGTCGGCACGGGCTGGTGGATCATCAGCATGAAGGCGCTCTCCTCCAACGTCGCCGAGGAGGAATACGTCAATTACGGGCGCATGAAGGGCCTGACCGAGGCGACCATCGGCTACCGCTATGTGTTCCGCAACTCGATCCTGTCGCAGGTGACCGCGCTGGCGCTGCACATCGGCGGCGCGTTCGGCGGCTCGCTGATGTGCGAGATCATCTTCGGTTATCCGGGCGTCGGACAGATGGTCAATACCGCGATCAACAACTCCGACTACAACCTGCTCACCGGCGTGATCTTCATCTCAATCTTCGCCGTCGCCACGGCGACGCTGCTGATCGACCTGATCTACCCGCTGATCGATCCGCGCATCCGCAACAGCTGAGCTGAAAGGAGTGTTTGCCGTGAACGAAGGATACAAGGCAAGTTTCAGGCAGATTTGGAAGTCCATGAGCCTGCGGTTCAAGATCGGCCTGTGCATCGTGGCGTTCTTTCTCGTCATCAGTTTCGTCCTGTACTGGTTCAGTCCCGGCGACGTGATGGCGCTGAGCACCTACAAGCGCAACCAGCCGCTGAGCTGGGAGCACCCGCTGGGCACCAACCGTCAGGGGCAGGACATCTTCTGGCTGCTGGTGGAATCCATTCATAACTCGATGGTCGTCGGCATCGTCGTCGCCATCGCCGCAACGGTCATCGGCGTGCTCATCGGCCTGTTTTCGGGCTTCGTCGGCGGCGCGGTCGACCGCGTGATCATGTTTATCTGCGACTCGATCATCGTCATTCCCTCGCTGCCGATTTTGATCCTGATGGGATCAATGCTTCGCGGTCGCGCGTCGCTGATGATGATCGCGGGAATCCTCATACTGTTCAACTGGCCTTGGCCGGCGCGTCAGGCGCGCTCGATGGCGCTGACGATTCGCGAGCGCGAATTCGTCAACACGGCGCGCTTCTCCGGAGAAGGGCTGTTCAAAATTGTCTGCGTGGAGATCGTGCCGCACGTGTTGTCGTGGGCAATGGCGAATTTCGTCAACACCGTGTTGGTTGCCATCGGCTCGGAAGCCTCGCTGGCGGTGCTGGGCCTGTCCTCCACCACGACGCCGACGCTGGGCAACATGATCTACTGGGCGCGCCAGTATCAGGCGATCATGCTCAAGCAGTGGGTCTGGATCGGCTCGCCGGTGCTGGCGACGTCGATCATGTTCATTGGCCTGTTCCTGACCTATACCGGCTATAACGAGTACGTCGCAAAGAAGAGGGGGCGCTGAGCGATGATGCGAATTGAAAACATATCCGCGCAATACCAGACGATCACCGGCCCCGTCGTCTCCGTCAAGGACGTCAACTTCACGATTAACGACGACGAGATCTTCGGCATTGCCGGCGAATCCGGCTGCGGCAAGAGCACGCTGCTAAAGGTTCTATACGATGTGATCCAGTTCCCGCTGGAAATCGCGAACGGTCGCGTGGTGCTGGACTATACCGACCGCTCCGGTCAGCGGCGGACGCTGCACTCCGGCGAGATCAAGCGCGCGTGGTGGGACGCGATCTCCTATGTGCCGCAGGCCGCGATGAGCGTGCTCAACCCGGTCTACCGCATCGACGAGCAGTTCTACGAGCTGTTCCGCCGCCACCGCAAGGGCGAGGGCGAAAAGGCGATGCGCGACCGCGTGGTGCAGTACCTCGGCGAGCTGGACCTGCCGGTCGACATTCTCAAATCCTATCCGCACCAGCTCTCCGGCGGCATGCGCCAGCGCGTAGTCATCGCCATGGCGACGTTCCTGCAGCCGAACATGATCTTTGCCGACGAGCCGACCACCGCGCTGGACGTCGTCGTGCAGAAGAGCATCCTGATGATGCTGATGGAGCTGCAAAGCCGCATGCACAACACGCTCGTCATCGTCTCGCACGACATGGGCGTGCACTATCAGATCACCAACCGCATGGGCATCATGTATTCCGGCAGCCTGATGGAGCTTGGCAACACGGAGGACATCTTCTCCAACCCGCTGCATCCCTACACGCAGATGCTCATCGGTGCGCTGCCCAAGGTCGGCGACAAGTCGACGCGCGAGGGCATTCCCGGCGGACCGCCTTCACTGCGCAATCCACCGCCCGGCTGCCGCTTCGCGCCGCGCTGCAAGAAGGCGTGCCCGGAGTGCAGCCAGTCGGTACCGAAATTCGTCGAGGTGGCGCCCGGACGCTTCGCGGCCTGCCATCTGCTGGGAAAGTGAGGGAAGACACATGGCGAACAACCTGCTTGAAGTCAAGGACCTGACCAAGGAATTCAAGATCGGCGGCATGCTGTCCCGCAAGAAGATGCGCGCCGTGGACCACGTGTCCTTCACGCTGCCTGCCGACCGCCCGGTGATCCTGTCGGTCGTCGGCGAATCCGGCTGCGGCAAGACCACGCTGACGAAGATGATCCTGCGCCTGCTCTCCCCCACGTCCGGCTCCATCACGCTCGACGGCAAAAACTGCCTGAGCCGCCGCGAGATCGCCGACCCCAAATTTCGCACCATGGTGCAGCCCATCTTCCAGAACCCGTTCGACGCCTTTTCCTCGCGCCGCCAGGTAATCCGCTATCTGATGGACACGGCGATGAGCTACGGCGGCTGCAAGGACCGCGCCGCGGGAATCGAGGCGGTGCGCAAGGCGCTCAAGTCCGTAGGCATGAGCTACGAGGTCGTCAACGGCAAGTACGCCACGCAGTTCTCCGGCGGCGAGCTGCAGCGCATCTCCATCGCCCGCGCGCTGATCACCTCGCCGAAGATCATCATCGCCGACGAGCCGGTCGCCATGATCGACGCATCGCTGAAGATCAATATCGTCAACCTGTTCAAGCAGCTCAAGGACGAATACGGCATCAGCTTCATCTACATCACCCACGACCTCTCCACGGCGTACTACGTC
>CALVPU010000128.1 GCA_944353735.1 uncultured Eubacteriales bacterium
GGGCGTGGCGCCCGGCGAAGAGGAATGCGATTACATGGACCGCATGTATCGCGGCGTGGTCGATCATGCCGACGAGATCGACGCCCACATCTCCGCGCATGCGCGCGGTTGGACGATCGAGCGCATGGCCTGCGTCGACCTCGCCATCTTGCGGCTGGGGACGTATGAGCTGATGCTCGGCGAAGTGGCGCCGGGAATCGTCATCAACGAGGCGGTCGAGCTCGCAAAGACCTACTCGACCGATAAGGCGGGCTCGTTCGTCAACGGCGTGTTGGGCAACCTTTCGCGCGAACTGGCGCGTACCGGCGGCGCACAGCCGCAATAGCGGGAAATGGAAAAGCGGATAGTTCGGCACGACCGGAATCGCAAACGCGGACTTCGACGGAAGCCCGTGTTTGCGTGTGTTCGCGCCATGCGCGCATGGCGCGCCGGACATGCGCGGAAAGGGAGTGCAGATGAGCGGCAATCGAGCGCTGACGGTCTCGGAACTCAACGAGTATGCCCGCAGGCTGCTGGCAGGCGATCCGATCCTGCACAGTCTCGAGGTTACCGGTGAGATCTCCGGCTACAAGCACCATTACAGCGGGCATCGCTATTTTTCTCTCAAGGACGCCTCTGCGCGCGTCCAGTGCGTGATGTTCCGGCAGTACGCCATGGGGCTGGACTTCGAGCCCGCGGACGGCATGAAGGTTACGCTGACGGCGAGCGCGTCGATCTACCCGCGCGACGGCGCGTTCCAGCTGTATGTGACCGCCATTCGCCACAGCGGGTTGGGCGACCTCTATGCGCAGTTCGAGCGCCTCAAGGCAAAACTGATGGCGGAAGGGCTGTTCGATCCGGCGCGCAAGCGCCCGATTCCCATGCTGCCGCGCAAGATCGGCATCGCGACCTCGGAGACGGGCGCGGCGATTCGTGACATGATCCGCGTGGCGCGGCGGCGCGATCCCAACGTCGGCATCATCGTCGCGCCGTGTGCGGTGCAGGGCGCGGCGGCGGCGCCGGAGATCGTCCGCGCCATCCGCCGGCTGAACGCGAACGGCGAATGCGACGTGCTGCTCGTCGGGCGCGGCGGCGGTTCCATCGAGGACCTCTGGGCGTTCAACGAGGAGAGCGTCGCGCGCGCGATTGCCGAATCGCGCATTCCGGTGATCTCCTGCGTCGGTCACGAGGTCGACTTTACCGTCGCCGACTTTGTCGCCGACCTGCGCGCGCCGACGCCCTCCGCCGCAGCGGAACTGGCGGTGCCGGTGACTGCCGAACTCTGCGCGTCGCTGACGCTTGCCGGACGGCGGCTGTGCCATGCGCTCGCGCGCGGACAGGATGTGCGTCGCGCTGAATACCGCCGCGTTGCGTCGTCGCTGGCGCTCACCGAACCCGTGCGGACGCTTGTCGAGGGGCGTGTGAGGCGGCTCGAGGAGGCTTCCGCACGCCTTTCCGCCGCGATGGCGCACGGCATGGAGCGCTGCCGGCACCGGCTGGCGCTCGCGGAAGGACTGGTGCGCACGCTGGACCCGCAGGGCGTCGTCGAGCGCGGCTATGCGATTGTCCGCCGCGGCGGAACAATCGTCACCTCCGCGCGGTGCGTGCGCGCGGGCGATGCGCTCGAACTGCAGCTGCGCGATGGTCGCGTGCATGCGCGGACGGAAAGGATTGAGGTGGAAGGGCGTGGCGAAGAAAAAGCTGACGTTTGAGGACGGCATGCAACAGCTCGAGGAGATCGTGCGCATGCTCGAGCAGGGACAAATGCCGCTGGAAGAATCTCTCAAGGCGTTTGAAAAGGCGATGGGACTGCAAAAGTCGCTCAAGGCGATTCTCGACGACGGAGATCGCCGCATCCGCGTGCTGACGGAGGATGGCGAGCGCGAACTTGCGGAGGAGGCGAGCGAATGAAGACGCTTCATGAATATGCGGACATGGTGGAGGCGCGCCTTGACGCGCTGCTTCCGGAAATGGCGGACGGCGCGTACGAGATGGGCGGCATGCCGTGGCTGTTGGCAAATTCGATGCACTACAGCCTGATGGCGGGCGGCAAGCGCCTGCGCCCGGCGATGCTGCTTGCCGCGGTGGAAATGCTCGGCGGAGATGCCGGCGAGGCGCTCGACTTCGCCTGTGCGGTGGAGATGATTCACACCTATTCGCTGATCCACGACGATCTGCCGGGCATGGACGACGACACCTTGCGGCGCGGACGCCCGACCAACCACGTCGTGTTCGGCGTCGGTCCGGCAATTCTCGCCGGAGACGGGCTGCTTAACTTTGCCTTTGAGACGATGCTGCGCGCGGCATCCGCGCACCCGCAGCGCGCAGCCGCCAATCTCGCCGCCATCTGCGAAATTGCCCATGGCAGCGGCGTGACCGGCATGATCGCGGGGCAGGCGATGGACCTGCACTGCGAGCGTGCGGACGGCGGAGACGCCGGGGCGCTCGACTATATCCAGCGCGGCAAGACCGCCTGCATGTTCGCCTATCCGCTGCGCGCCGCTGCCCGGCTGGCGGACGCGGACGCGGCGCAGCTCACGGCGCTTTCGGACTACGGCATGGCGTTCGGCCTGCTCTTTCAGGCGACGGACGACCTGCTCGACGTGACTGGCAGCGCGGACGCGATGGGAAAGACGCTCGGCAAGGACGCTGCCAGCGGCAAGCTGACCTGCGTATCGGCGCTGGGCATCGACGGCACGCGCGCGCGCATTGAGCGCGAGCACCGGGCGGCGGTTGACGCGCTGTCCATCTTCGGGGCCCGCGCCGCGTTCTTTGTCCAGCTCGTGGACGATATGGTTGAGCGGACGCACTGATCCATGCGCGGCTGCCGGAGACGGCTTTCAATCGGCGGGAGGTTGTACAATCGTGAGGGAGATACGCGAGCCATCGGAACTGAAGAGGATGTCCGTCAAGGAGCTTGAGGCGCTCGCCGCGGAGATCCGCGAGGAGATCATTCGCACGGTCTCCGAGCAGGGAGGACATCTCTCCTCCAATTTGGGCGCGGTCGAGCTGACGCTGGCGGTGCACTACGTGTTCGACGCGCCGGAGGACAAGCTCGTGTTCGACGTCGGGCATCAGGCGTACGCGCACAAGCTGGTCACGGGCCGGTTGGAAGGCTTTCACCGCCTGCGCCGCCGCGATGGCGTGAGCGGATTTCCGCTCAGTGAGGAAAGCGAATACGACGCCTTTACCGCCGGTCACGCCTCCACGGCGATCTCGGCGGCGCTGGGCATGGCGCGCACGCGCGACATCATGCATGGCGAGAATCACGTCGTGGCGATTGTCGGTGACGGTGCGCTCACCGGCGGCATGTGCTACGAGGCGCTCAACGACGCCGGTCGTACCAACACGCGGCTGATCGTCATCCTCAACGACAACGGCATGTCCATCGCTCCCAACGTCGGAGCAATGAGCCGGTATCTGACGCACCTGCGCCAGAGCAAGCGCTACCGTGCGCTCAAGCGCGGCATCCGCCGCGGGCTCTCGCGCATCCCGCGCATCGGCATCCCGCTGTTTCACTTCATCGAAAAACTGCGCGATATGCTCAAGGCGCTGCTGCTGGACGGCAAATTCTTCAGCGCGCTGGGCTTTGAGTACATCGGGCCGATCGACGGGCACGACCTCAAGCACATGATCCGCGTGCTGTGCCGCACAAAGGATTCTGACCAGCCAGTGCTGGTGCACGTAGTCACCCAGAAGGGGCACGGCTACCGGCCTGCGGAGAGCCATCCCGACCAGTTCCACGGCGTCGCGCCGTTCTTCATCGACTCCGGCGCAGTCAAGCGCGGCGAGCGCGCGGCGCTATGCGGACGCATCGCGGCGCGCCAGTTGGCGCAGATGGCGGAAACGGACATCCGCGTCTGCGCGATCACGGCGGCGATGCCGGGCGGCACAGGGCTTGACGAGTTCGCGCGTGCGCACCCGGACCGCTTTTTCGATGTGGGCATCGCGGAGGAGCACGCGGTGACGATGGCGGCGGGCATGGCGGCGAGCGGCATGAAGCCCTATGTGGCGATCTATTCGACATTCCTCGAGCGCAGCTTTGACCAGATGCTGGTCGACGTCTGCCGCAATGCGCTGCCGGTGACGTTCCTGATCGACCGCGCCGGGCTCGTCGGCGCCGATGGCTCGACGCATCAGGGCGTGTTCGACCTCAGTTACCTGCGCGTGATGCCGAATATGGTCGTTGCCGCGCCGCGCGACGTCCGCGACCTGAAGAAGATGCTTTCGCTCAGCCTCGAGCTCAACGAGCCGATGGCGATTCGCTATCCCAAAGACGGCGAAGATCTGGGTCCCGGCATCCAGAGCCAGCGCGATTTCCGCGTCGGCGAGTGGGAGTTGCTCAGTGCCGGCAGCGACGTGATGATCTTCGCCGTCGGGCGCATGGTGCAAAGCGCCATGCAGGCGGCGATTGAGCTGATGGGCAAGGGGCTGAGCGTCGGCGTCGTCGACGCGCGCTTCGTCAAGCCGATGGACGAGGCGATGCTCGTCGAACAGGCGCGCCGCGTCA
>CALVPU010000129.1 GCA_944353735.1 uncultured Eubacteriales bacterium
ATCGAGCGCAACACGTACATCTGCTTTGACCTGATCGCCAAGGATCAGCTGCACGTCGCGGAGCTGATTTCCCGCGAGATCGCGCCGGAGCAGGCGCCGGACACCTATCTGGAGCTCAATCGGGATCGCAACGCCTGTCTGGGCGTCATCATCAATTGGAAGGAGTAATGCGGGATGTTGCTGAAGAATGTGGGATTGCAGCTGTATTCGCTGCGCGATGAGATGGCGAAGGACTTTCGCGGTACGGTGGAGAAGGTCGCGAAGATGGGATATGCGGGCGTCGAGTTTGCCGGTTACGGCGATTTGAAGCCGGCGGAGATGGCGCAGCTGCTCAAGGACAATGGACTGGAGGCCTATGGCTCCCACATCGGCGGTCTGCCCAAGACCGAAGCGGAGCTGGACGCGGAGATCGAGATGAATCTCGCCGTCGGCAACCCGTACCTCGTCTGCCCGTGGCAGACCATGTCGACGCGCGACGACGCACTGCGCTTCGCCGAGGTGCTCAACGAGACCGCTGCCAAACTGCGCCCGCACGGTCTGAAGCTTGGCTACCACAACCACGCGCACGAATTCGTCGTCGATGGCGGCGAAGTACTGATGGACACGGTGCTGGGCAACGTCGAGCCGGACATCTTTGCCGAGTTCGACGTGTTCTGGGTCGCCTATGCCGGCTATGATCCGCTGCGCTACATCCGCAAGTACGCCGGTCGCCAGCCGCTGATGCACCTCAAGGAGCTCGGTCCCGACCGCAAGGCGAACGTTGAGTGCGGCGCAGGCGTGCTTGACTTTGAGCGCATCGTCAAGCTCGGTCAGGAGATCGGCACCAAGCACTTCATTGTCGAGCAGGAGGAGTACACCCTGCCGCCGCTGGAGAGCTGCAAGGTCAGCCTCGACAACCTGCTCAAGCTCTGATTTCTGCACGGGATGGATTGCCCGGCGATGACAGAAGGTCTCGGCACATAGTGCCGGGACCTTCTTTTGCGCGCCCGCGTCGGGCGGATGCATCTCAGCGATGCTGGCGGGCGCTTCTCTGCCGATTCCGCCTGCGCGCGAATCCGCGTCTGATGCGGACGCATCGTCAATGTTTGGGCTTGCTTTGCCGGTTCTCTCTGCACATACACGTCAACAAGATGCGGCAAACAAGCGCCCCGCCGGCAGTATGTCCTGCCGGCGGGGCGGGGGATCATCCAATCGAGGACGGCGGGTTGCAGTAAGGGCAGCGTCCGTAACCGAGGTCGAGCGCGAACTCCAGCGTTTCCGCCGTGCCGCCGCTCATGCCGGAACCGGAGCAGCTGCTGGCGCTGTGATAGAGGTAGTTGCTGGAGTAGAGATCGACGTAGACCACGGTGCTCTCCGGGGCGGCGTATTCCGGACCGGCGGTCGGGATTACGGGAATGGTCCCGCCGCCCGTTTCGCCGCTGCCGCTGCTGAAACAGGTCGGACAGGGCTCGAGACCGAGACTGAGCGCCAGAGCGCAGGTCAGGCCGACAGAGTCGTCATCCGCGTGCGACTGATTTGCGTGGAAGTAGCGTCCGCCGGGGGTTGCGTACACCGTGGCGTCGCCGATGGGGCAGCAGTCCGGGCAGGCGGACTTGCCATAGTTCAGCGCCGTCTCCAGCGCCACGCGAATCGCGCCGCTGCCGGCATCGTCGGCACTGAGATGGTAGTGGTCGCCGTCCGCCGAAGCGTAGACGTAGATGCCGGAGGTCCCCGGAACCAGATTGCCCGGTTCGGGATAGACGGGCACTTCGCCGCCGCCCTCGGCAGAGCCGGTCACGCAGTAGGGGCAACCCTCCATGCCCAGCGCCAGGGCGTAGGCGTAGGTTCCCGCGATCGCGCCGTCGCCGGCACAGCTGCGGCTGAGGTGATAGTAGCTGTTGTTGCGCGAGGAATACACGGTCGTCGACGCGCCGGAAGCACAGACCGGGCACGCCGTCTTGCCGTAGTTCAGCGCCGTTTCCAGCGCCACCTGGACCAATCCCGTGCGACCGGAGCAGGTGCTGTTGGTGTGGTAGTAGGCGTCGGTCAGCAGGGAGTAGACCTGAATGCCGGAGGTGCCGACCTCAAAGCTGTACACCTGCTCCGGGAGGTTGACCGAAGGGGGAGTCGTCGGGGACGATTGCGACGACCAGCAGACCGAGCAGGGGGATTGGTCGAGCATCATCGCGTCGGCAAGGGAGCGCGCGGTCGCGCCGCTGACGGCGTTGGAGCAGTCCGCAGAGCGGTGGAAGCGCGTGTCGCTCTGCGCGGAATAGACGCGCGTCGAGGCGACGGTGCAGCAGGTCGGGCATGCGGTCTTGCCCGCCTCGATGGCGAGGCGCAGCGAGATGTGGTAGGCATTCGTCATGCCGCCGCAGGTCGAATTGAGGTGATACCAGCGGCCTGTCGGCGTGGCGTAGACGAGCGTCTCATCGGCGATGCCGTCTCCACCGAGCGAGGTCGACGGCGTCGCCGTAACGTTGGGCGCGGGCGTCGCGCCGGGCGCAGTCGTGGGCGCCGCGGTCGTGCCGCTGCCCCAGCAGTTGGGGCACATCTGGTAACCGTAGGCGAGGGCGTCTCCCAGCGTTCCTGCCTGCGCGTTCTCCATGCCGCTGCAGGTGGCGTAGGAGTGGTAGTACGTGCCGCCGCGCGCGTAGTAGACCAGCTGGTTGCCCGCCGAGCTGCAGACCGGACAGGCCGTCATGCCCATCTCCACCGCTGCGCGCAGCGTGCCGCGCGTCGGGGTGCCTTCGCCCATGTTGGAGCAGTCGCTGTCGATGTGGTAGTAACGGTCGCCGCGCACCGCATAGACGTAGAGCTCGCTCTCCTCCTGCGGTTCAAGCGTCGCTTCGGGCAGGTACTGCGACATGCAGGTCGAGCACATGCCCTTGCCGAGCACCATCGCTTCGGCGAGCGTCAGCTGGCGCGCGCCGGACATGCCGCGGCAGTTTTGCACGAGGTGGCAATCCTCGCCGCCTTCGGTGCACCAGACCAGCGTGTCACCGATGGGGCAGCAGTCCGGGCAAGCCGTCTTGCCCTGCAGCAGGGCGTCGAGCAGCCTTCCGGGGCTCGCGCCGGAGACGCTGGAGCAGTCGCGCATGTGGTAGTAGCGACCGTCCGTGTTCCAATAGACGGTCATGTTGCTGCGGTCGGTGGTATCGCTGGAGGCGAACACGAGGTTGGTCGCACCGGGATAGAGCGACGTCTGGGTGCGGAGCACGCAGACGGGACAGGCTTCCTTGCCCTCCTGCTGCGCGCGCTCGAGCGAATAGACGATCGCGCCGGACATGCCGCTGCAGTGCTGGTCGGTATGGTACCAGCGACCGGTCTCGGTGGCGTAGTAGGTCGTCTCGTCGTAGCACAGCGGGCAGGCGTACAGTCCGCGGCTCTGCGCCAGCGCCAGCGTGATCTGGCTCGCCGTGGCGTCGCCGATGTTGCTGCAATCCTGACGGCTGTGATAGTACTCGCCGCCGTTGGTGATCCATACGGTATCGCGCGCGTTCGTGCCGCCGGTTCCCGTGCCGGTGATGGGCGTGGCGGAGGGCGAAGCGCCAGGCTGCACGCTGGCGCCGGGATTGGGCGTCGCGCCGGTGCCGGCACTGGCGTTGGGCGAAGTGGACGCGCTCGCATTCGGGGCGGGCGTGGTCTCGGGCCGTGCGGACGCGGAGATGGACGGCGTGGGCGACGCCGTTCCCAGCGTCAAACCGGCTTGCGCCTGCTCGTCCTGACGTCCGCCGAAGATGACCGTCGCCAGAAGCACGATCAGGATGATGAACCACACCGCGGACGCGGCGCTGACAAAGTAGCGAATCGTCTTTTCAAAGCGCTGGCGGCGCCAGAGCAGATAGATGCCCAGCGGAGGCAGCAGGAACAGCAGCAGATAGGTGACCCAGTCGTTCTCGTCGACGTACTGCAGCACCGCGCCGAAGCCCTCGGCGGGCGCGCCGTCGATGGGCATGCGGTCGTCGTCCTCGTAATCGCCGTAGTTGCCGTCGTAGTCGTGTCCGTCGTCGGCATAGCCGCCGTCGTAGCCGTGCTCGCCGCCGTCATAATCGCCATAACCATCGTCATAGCCGGGATCGCGGTCGCCGTAATCGCCGTCGTTGTCGTAGCCATAGCCGTCGCCGCGATTGTCGTAATCGCCGTCGTTGTCGTAGCCATAGCCGTCGCCGCGATCGTCGTAATCGCCGTCGTAGCCGGGGTCCCGACCGTCATCGTAGCCGTCGCCGCGATCGTTGTAATCGCCGTCGTAGCCGGGATCGTGATCGTCGTAATCGCCGTCATAACCGGGGTCGCGATCGTCGTAACCGCCGTCGTAGCCATTCGCGTCGCTGTAATCGCCGTCAAAGCGGCTGCCCGACGCGGTGCCGCAGTTGTCCGCATACGGCTGCGCGGCGTCCGGCTGAGCGGAACGGCTCAAACCGATTCGGCGATCCTTGCCGTCGCCCAAGCGAAAATTCACGCCGCGGTCATCGAAGCGCAACATCAGTTTTCCGATATGGAATGTCTTTCCCGCCATAGATTCCCCACCTCTTGCCGCCCTGCGGCTGCGTTTGATCCATCAATAGGCACGATGGTACATTCTTATACTACTCATAAGGATACATCATCGGCGTGGTCGTGTCAATCGGTTGAGATGAAAAAAAGTAGAAATTTTTGCATTTTTGGTCACGAACGAGTCGAAATTCGCCGGAGCGACTTCATGAAAGCTTCATAGCTTGAAATATTTCCGAAAAATATGGCTGCCGGACACAGTTTTCCGTTGCAGGGAAAAAACAACTATGATATAATGGTGACAGTGAAAGCGAGCGTTTCAGCCCGAATGATTTTGGAGGGAAGACGGAAATGGCGAATCGTAAGAAGGGTTTGCGAATCGGTCCCTATCGCATCACGCCGATGGGATTGGGCGTCTTGGGCGCGTTGGTTGTCGTCATTGCGGCGATTGTCGCGGCGGTCGCGCTGCTGGGCGGCGGTGACGATGCGCAGCGCACGGCGGTGGAGGCGAC
>CALVPU010000130.1 GCA_944353735.1 uncultured Eubacteriales bacterium
GTAGCGGTAATCCGGGCGCTTGCCGTAAATCGTCACCGTCGCGTGCTCGTCGTCGACGGAGGTATAGATGTAGATCGGGCTGTCCGAGTCGTTCTCGAAGATCAGGTCCTTGCCGCCGTCGACCACCGCGGCGTCGCAGCTCGGGTCGACGTACTGCACCGTCATCGAGTGCGGATTGCGCTCGACGATGTGCATGTCGGCGATGACCAGCGCGTTGTACAGCGTCGTCGACGCCTGACAGATGCCGCCGCCCCAGCCGGTGGTGGTGGTGTCGCCGGCATATTCGGTGCCCTCGCGGAAGCCCGCGGCCTGCGTGCGCGGACCGACGACCTCGTTGAAGCTGACGCGCTGCCCCGGCATCACGACCATGCCGTTGTAGGCGTTGAGCGCCAGACGGATGTTGTGCAGGCTGGCGCTGCCGCGGAAGTCGGTTTCTGTTGAGAATTCGGCGATGACCTGGAAGCTGGCGTCGTCGGTGTTGACCGCCGGCATGACCGCCTCGGCGGGGATCGCCGTATCCGCCTCGCCGCCTTCGATCAGCGCGACCATCTGCTCCTTGAGCTGGTCGCGGTTAACCTTCAGGCCGACCTCCGCCTGCGTGAGCACCACCGGACCGCCGACGTCGGGCACGACCACCGCGTCGACGGCATCCTTGTCCAGCGCCGCGCAGATCTCGTCGATGAAGGCGTCCAGCTTGGCCTCGTCGTAGGTGACGTTGAGGGCGAAGTCGTACGGGTGCGCGTCGTAGTACTCGATGGTCTGCTTTCGCTCAAAGATGTTGCCCGTGTGTCCCAGATTCCATGCGTAGCGCAGCTGGGTCTCGTAGTCGGCGTCGGCGTCGACCATCGCGCGCGTGAAAGTCCAGCGCGCGTCCTGGTAGCTCAGCGTGTACGCCTCGTTGCGCCATGTTTCTTCCAGCTCGGCGGCGAGTTGCTCCGCCTCCTCGTAGGTATAGCCGGCGATACTGACCCCGCCGATGGAGAGGTTGTCGATGAACCGCGGCTCGCCCACGCCCAACACCGTGGCGAAGCGGATCGCGTAGATGCCGAGGCACAGCACGGCTGCCAGCACCAGCAGCGGAATCGGGCGCAGCCGCAGGCGGAAGCGGCGCTGCTTCCGCGGACGCTGCGGACCGGCAGGACGCCGCGGCGCGCTGCCGGACGGCGGATTGCCCCGCGCTGCGGCAGGCGGACGGCGTCCTGTGCCGGACGGCGTGCGGCGGACTGCCGCCGATGGCGAGCGCCGCGCGGATGCCGAGGACGACGGCGTGCGACGGGACGCCGAAGCCGGCGAGCGCCGCGCAGATGCCGACGGCGGGCGGCGCGAAAAGTCCGAAGGCGCGGCGCGCCGGCTGCCCGAAGGGGCGCTTGCGCGGCGCGCGTAGGGTGAACGATCTTGCATGATTCCGTGCTCCGAAGTAGTCCTGTCCGCGCGCGCAGAAAGCGGCGCGGAGAATGGTCTTTTCCGCGCGGCGGCTTTTGCCGGATTCGCGCGAAATGTGACGGTATTTTGACGCGGAGTCCGCGCGAAAGGTTCCAAAGTTATCCAATGCAGTAACATAAATTATACCACATTGCGGCGGCGGGCGATACCGCAAACTCCGACCCACAGCGTTAAATAAACGAAAACTCCCGGCGCAAACTTCCCCGGAACCGGGAAGACGCCCGATTCCGGGGAAGTGAGGGGGATTACTCGGTATCCACCGCGCCGAAGGCGTCGGCGCTGGCGGAGCCGTCTGCGGGCGCTTCCGGCACAGCGGCGCGTGCGTCGGGCAGGGGTTTTCCGGACATAAAGCTTTCGAACTCCGCGCGGTCGAGCTTTTCGCGCTCGATGAGCAGGCTGGCGAGGCCGTCGAGCTGGTCGCGATGCTCGGTCAGGATCGACTCGGCGCGGTCGTAAGCGCCCTGAATGAGGGCGTGGACCTCCTCGTCGATGTCGGTGTTGATGCGCTCGGAGAAGCCGGAATTCTGCTGCGTGAACGACTTGCCGAGGAACACCTCGTGCTCCGAACCGAGGAACACCGGACCGAGCTTGCTGCTCATGCCATACTCGGTGACCATGCCGCGGGCAATTTCGGTGGCGCGCTTGATGTCGCTGGAGGCGCCGGTGGAGATGTCGCCGAACACGATCGCCTCCGCCACGCGACCGCCCATCAGGCTCGCCATCTCGGCGCGCAGGCGCGCGGTGGTGATGAAGTTGAATTCCTCCTGCGGCAGGTACATCGTGTAGCCGCCGGCGTCGCCGCGGGGAATGGTGGTGATCTCGTGCACGGTGTCGCACTCGGGAATGTAGTAGGCGACGATGGCGTGACCGCCCTCGTGGTAGGCGACCAGGCGGCGGTCGGCGGCGGTGACGCGCCGCGACTTCTTTTCCGGACCCGCCATCACGCGCGTGATGGCCTCCTCGATGGTCGCCATGTCAATCTTCTCGCGATCGTCGCGCGCGGCGAGCAGCGCCGCCTCGTTCATGACGTTCATCAGGTCCGCGCCGGTGAAGTACGGCGTGCGGCGCGCGAGCACCGCGAGGTCGACGTCGTCGGCGAGCGGCTTGCCGCGCGAATGCACGCGCAGAATCGCCTCGCGCCCCTTGACGTCGGGATAGTTGACGACGATGCGCCGGTCGAAGCGACCGGGACGCAGCAGCGCCGGATCGAGGATGTCGGCGCGGTTGGTCGCCGCCATGACGATCACGCCCTGATTGTGGGTAAAGCCGTCCATCTCCACCAGCAGCTGGTTGAGCGTCTGCTCGCGCTCGTCGTGCCCGCCGCCGAGGCCCGCGCCGCGCTGACGACCGACGGCGTCGATCTCGTCGATGAAGATGAACGACGGCGCCGCCGTCGTGGAATTAGCGAACAGGTCGCGCAAGAGCGAGGCGTTTACGCCGACGAACCATTCCGCGAAATCCGAGCCAGAGATGGTTAAGGAGGTGACGTTTGTTTCACCCGCG
>CALVPU010000131.1 GCA_944353735.1 uncultured Eubacteriales bacterium
ACCACCTTGATTTTGGAAAGCCTGGTGCCGGGACTGGAGGCCCTGTTTTATGGAAAGAACCTGCCGGAGCATGTGCGCTCCATAGAGGCTCCCGGACTGAAACAGGTAAAGCTGATTGACGCCACCCCCATTGGTATAAATGTTCGCTCTACGGTGGCCACCTATGCCAATGTTCATGATGAGCTGCGGAAAAATTTTGCCAGGCTGCCCCTTTCCAAACAGCTTGGGTATAAGGCGGGAGATTTCTCCTACAACACCGGCAGGCTGCGCTGCCCCGTCTGCGACGGCACCGGCACGATCAGCCTGGACGTGCAGTTTCTGCCCGACGTCGACATTCCCTGCCCCGCCTGCCGCGGCGCGCGCTATGGCAAGGACGCCGGCAAGGTGCGCTGGCAGGGCAAGTCCGGGCGCTCGTGCACGCTGCCGGAATTGATGGCGATGGACGTGCGCACCGCGCTGGAAACCTGCGCCGGCATGAAGCTCGTCTGCCAGCGGCTGCAGGTGCTGGCGGACCTCGGCCTCGGCTACCTGACCCTCGGCGAGGAGACGCCCAGCCTCTCCGGCGGCGAGGCGCAGCGCCTCAAGCTCGCCAGCGAGATGGGCCGATCGCAGGCGGACAGCGTGTTCGTGTTCGACGAGCCGACCATCGGCCTGCATCCCCTCGACGTGCGCACCCTGCTGGGCGTGTTCCAAACCCTCATCGACCACGGCGCCACGGTGGTGGTCATCGAGCACGACCTCGACGTCATCCGCAGCGCCGACTACATCGTCGACATGGGGCCTGAAGGCGGCGCCGCCGGCGGGCGCATCGTCGCTTCCGGCACGCCCGAGGACATCCGCCGCTGCCCTGAAAGCCGCACGGGCCGCTTCCTCTGACCACGGCAGGCGCGGTGCGGCGGCATCGGAATGCGCAAGCGCCGCGGCGGGTGCGCCGCGCAGGGACGCGGGTCGCCGCATGCGGGACGTCGCGGACTCCACATGGGGACGTAGCGCGCCGCGTCGAAGCGGCGGAACCTTTCCCCGCAACCCCGCCGGCAGGCGATTCTCCTATCGCGGCGGCGCGCAAGACCAATCCTGCCTCCGCAAACGCAGGACCGGAGGGGCGTCCATCCACACGCCCTTCCGGTCCTGCATTTTTGAATGATTTCGCTCGCGCCTCGCGCGCACGTTGCCGGCGCTGCTTCTCCCGCGCAGCCGCTTCGCCCGCTCTTCCCGAGCGGCGCGCCGCTTCCCGCGCCTTGCCCGCGCGCTTCTCTCATTGCCGTGGATATTTAATCATTGATTGATACAGCCGCTTTCCCGCGCTTTGCCCGCGCGCACGTGCGCCGTCCTTCCGCGCCCCGCGCGCACGTTGCCGGCGCTGCTTCTCCCGCGCAGCCGCTTCGCCCGCTCTTCCCGAGCAGTGCGCCGCGCGCGCCTTGCCGGCGCTGCTTTTCCCGCGCCTGCGCGCCTGGGATGCCGACGCCGTTCCTTTCGCCGCTATTCTTCAAACATGCGCAGGGCGGGCAGGGCGTTGCAGTCCAGCTCCGCGAGCTCGCCGGACATCAGCCGGTAGAAGCCCGCCGCGCCGATCATCACGGCGTTGTCGGTGCACAGCCGCTTGGGCGGAATGTATACTTCCAGTCCAGCCGCCTCGCCGCGCCGCGCCAGCTCCCTGCGCAGCAGCGAGTTCGCCGCCACGCCGCCCGCTACCGCCACGCGCTTTGCGCCCGCGTCCAGCGCCGCCGCCAGCGTCTTGTCCACCAGCAGGTCCACCACGCAGCGCCGGAACGACGCCGCCCAGTCCTTCGCCACGATCGGCTGACCCTGCTGGCGCAGCCGGTGCGCCTGATTGATGACCGCCGTCTTCAGCCCGCTGAACGAAAAATCGTACTTCCCCTGCGTGTGCGGGTGCGGGAAGGCGTAGGCGGCATCGTCGCCCTCCTCCGCCAGCTTGTCCAGCAGCGGGCCGCCAGGATAGGGAATGCCGGGCACGCGCGCGACCTTGTCAAACGCCTCGCCGGCGGCGTCGTCCGTGGTGCCGCCGAGCAGCCGGTACTGCCCATAGCGCTCCACGCTGACGATGTGGCTGTGCCCGCCCGACGCCACCAGACAGACAAACGGCGGCTCGAGCGACGGATGCGCCACGTAGTTCGCGCTCACGTGACCCTCGATGTGGTTTACCGCCACCAGCGGCTTGTCCGCCGCGTACGCCAGCCCCTTCGCCCAGCTCACGCCCGTCAGCAGCGCGCCGACCAGCCCGGGCCCATGCGTCACCGCCACGGCGTCAATCGCCTCCAGCGTCAGCCCCGCTTCCTGCAGCGCAACGTCCAGCAGCGGGTCCAGCGCCTCCACGTGCATCCGCGAGGCGATCTCCGGCACCACGCCGCCATACAGCGCGTGCACGTCGATCTGCGAGGCGATGGCGTTCGACCGCTCAATCCTGCCGTTCTCCACCACCGCGATCGCCGTCTCGTCGCACGAGCTCTCCACCGCCAGCACCGTCGCCGCGCCCCGCCGCATCAGCGCGTCCGCCTTCCGGCGCATCCGCGCCGCGTAGCTCATCGCTTCCATCCCTTGTCCTCCCTTCCGCGCCGCGTGCACAGCGTCGCCACGCCCGCTACCGCCGCGATCCATGCCAGCCCCAGCGCGCCAATCCGCGCCGCCATCGCCATGAACATGCTCTGCGGACAGATGCGAATCAGCAGGTCCGTGCGCGGGTCCAGCAACCACAGGTCGTTCGTGAACAGCATCTCGTGAAAGAAATTGAACGCCGCGTTGAAGTCCAGCGCCGCCCAGCCCGCAAACAGCCCCAGCGGCACAAGCAGCAGCGCCGGCGCAATCCACGCCGCCCGCCGCACCTTCCTCCGGTCCCGCGCCAACCGCGCGCCCGCCGCAATCGCCGCCGCGCCGCCCAGCGCCAGCACCGCAATCGCCGCGCGCAGCGCCGCAAACAGCTTCCGGCAGTCCTCCATGTGCGTCAGCTCCCGCGCGTTAAACGCCGGCTGCTCCGCGCCAAACACCTCCGCCCGCAGCCCCTCCAGCGCCCCCGCGTCGCCCTTCAGGCACGCCGCCAGCGCGCCGTCCAGCCGCTTCAGCGTCTCCTCCGAGATGCCCGCGTCCGCCAAAATCCCCGCGTCCATCTGCAGCGCAAAGTACAGCTCCGCGTCCGTCCCTACCCCGTAAAACACCGCCAGCACGCCCGCCAGCATCACCGCGCAAAACCCCAGCGCCATCAGCAGCACGCGCACGATGAAAGCACCTCCTTTGATGGGGTTACTGTCAAGAGGGGACGGCAGGGGGCTCTGCCCCCTGCACCCCCGCCAAAGGGTCTGAGACCCTTTGGAATCCCGCTTATGCAGCGCATTTCATGCGCTGCAGAGGGAAAAGATTATCTATTCGTTTCTATTCGGGGCAAATCCCGCCGGGAGGCGGCAGGGGGCGCCGCCCCCCTGCACCCCCGCCAAAGGGTCTGAGACCCTTTGGAATCCCACTTATGCAGCGCATTTCATGCGCTGCGGAGGGAAAGAAATTATTTACGTTTCTACCTGGGGCAAGTCCCGCCGGGAGGCGGCGGGATTTGCTGTTTTGGGGCGCTGGATTGGGAGCGGGCAGCTGTCGTGGGCGACGGAGGGTCGCCCACGACGCCGGGGTAAGGCGGGACGACAGACGGCTGCACACAACACGAGACCTGAGTTCGGCGACGAAGGGTCGCCCATGACGTCGAGATGGGATGGGGGATGATGCGAGGCGTTATCCCTATGCCGATTTCCTGCACGTTTCCCTTGCCGCCATGCCTTCTCCGAATCCTCCGTCCCCATCCAGCAAATCCCGCCGCCTCCCGGCGGGATTTGCCCCGGGTAGAAACGCATGCCCATCATCTCCACCCCCGCGATGCGCATGCGCATCGCGCGCAGTGGGATTCTCAAGGGTCTCAGACCCTTGAGCGGGGGGTTCCAAGGGGGACAGCGTCCCCCTTGGCAGTGTCAGAGCTTTTGTAGGTAGCTGGTGACGAAGCCTTCGAGCTGACCGTCCATGACGGCGTTGACGTCGCCCATTTCGTAGCCGGTGCGGTGGTCCTTGACGAGGGTGTAGGGCTGGAATACGTAGGAGCGGATCTGGCTGCCCCACTCGATCTTTTTCAGCTCGCCCTTGATTTCGCCCATCTGTTCCTGGCGCTGCTGTTCGCGCAATTCGGCGAGGCGGGCGCGGAGCCAGATGAAGCACATTTCCTTGTTCTGGACCTGGCTGCGTTCGTTCTGGCATTGGACGACGATGCCGGTGGGGATATGGGTAATGCGGACGGCGGAGTCGGTGCGGTTGACGTGCTGACCGCCGGCGCCGGAAGCGCGGTAGGTGTCAATGCGCAGGTCCTCGGGGCGAATCTCGATTTCGGCGTCGTCCTCGATGATGGGGGAGACGTCGAGGGAGGCGAAGGAGGTATGGCGGCGGGCGTTGGCGTCGAAGGGGGAGATGCGCACGAGGCGATGGACGCCGCGCTCGGACTTGAGGTAGCCGTAGGCATAATCGCCGGTGACCTCGAAGGTAACGGACTTGATGCCGGCCTCATCGCCGTCGAGCATGTCGAGCTCGCGGACGGCAAAGCCCATGCGCTCGCAGAAGCGGGTGTACATGCGATAGAGCATCTGGGTCCAGTCCTGCGCCTCGGTGCCGCCGGCGCCGGCGTGGAGGGAGAGGATGCAGTTGCAGCCGTCGTACTCGCCGGTGAGCAATGTCTGCAGGCGCAGGGTTTCGAGGTCCTCCTTGAGGGAGGCGAAGTCGCGGCGGATGTCCTCGACGGCGTCGTGGTCGTCGGCCTCGTCGGCGAGCTCCATGAGCACCTCGACGTCGTCGGCGCGGGCGGTGAGCTGTTCAAAGTGCTGAATGCGGCGCTCGACGCTGCTGGCCTTGGCGGAGATCTTCTGGGCGCGCTCGGTGTCGTCCCAGAATCCGGGCGAACCCATGTCCTCCTGATATTCGGTCAGCTGCTCGCGCAGATGGTCGATCTGCAGCGATTCCTCGGCCTCGGCGAGCATGCGGCGCACCTCTGCCAGATCCTGCATAAAGCCTTCCATTTCGATCATGCGATTCATCCATCCTTTCAGGCGCAGGGTCTCGCGCCGGGTCGATTGGGAAAACGCGCATTGCGCGGGCAGCGCCGTCTCGTCAGCGCGCGGACGCGCCTCGCGGCGTCAGCCGGCGTTGCGCCCGCAGCAGTTCTTGTACTTCTTGCCGCTGCCGCAGGGGCAGGGATCGTTTCTGCCGACCTTGACGGCGGCCTTTTTGGCGGAGGCGGGGCGCTCGGCGCTCTCGCCGTGGGAGGCGGCGACGGGCTGGGCGACCTGCCTGCGCTCGAGCACGGGGCGGGCGAGCACGGCGAAGTAGAGGCGGCGCAGCGTGTCCTCCTGAATGAGGCGCACCATTTCCTCGAACATGTCGTAGCCCTCGCGCTTGTACTCGACGATGGGGTTGCGCTGACCATAGGCGCGCAGGCCGATGCCGTCGCGCAGCTCGGTCATGGCGTCGATGTGGTCCATCCAGCGGCGGTCGACGGCGCCGAGCAGGGCGACGCGCTCGAACTCGCGCATGTCGATCTTGGCGTCCGCGAGCATCTTTTCACGCGCCTCGTAGATGGTCTGGGCGCGCGCCTCGAGGGCGTCGGCGAAGTTCTTCTTCGTGGCGTCCCTGAGCTCGTCGAACGCCTTGCGCACGCCGCCCTTGTCGAGGCAGAGCTTTTCGAGATATTCGGACAGGCCGTCGAGGTCCCAGCTGTCGCGGTGGGCCTCGTCGGCGACATGACGGGCGACGGCCTCGTCGATGAGGGTGCGGCGCATCTGCATGATCTTGCCGTGCATGTCGCCGCCCTCGAGCACCTCGCGGCGCTGACCGTAGATGATCTCGCGCTGCTGGTTCATGACGTCGTCATACTGCAGAACGTGCAGGCGGATGTCGTAGTTGCGGCTCTCGACGCGCTTCTGGGCGTTCTCGATCTGCTTGGAGACGATGCCGAACTCGATCGCCTCCTCGCCGCCGGCGGTGAGCTTCTCGAGCATGGGGCGGAAGCGGTCGGAGCCGAACAGGCGCATCAGGTCGTCCTCAAAGGAGATGAAGAACTGCGACGAGCCCGGGTCGCCCTGACGTCCGGCGCGGCCGCGCAGCTGGTTGTCGATGCGGCGGGATTCGTGGCGCTCGGTGCCGATGATGTGCAGTCCGCCGAGCTTGACGACCTCGTCGTGACCCTTTTTCGTCTCCACGGAGAACTTGACCATCAGCTCGCGGAATACCTTGCGCGCCTCGAGCACCTCCTCGGGCACGTTCTCGTTAAAGCCGATGGCGTCCTCGATGACCATCTCGTCGTAGCCCGCCTGCTTCATCTGGTGGCGCGCCATGAACTCAGCGTTGCCGCCGAGGAGGATGTCCGTGCCGCGGCCCGCCATGTTGGTGGCGATGGTCACCGCGCCGACCTTGCCCGCCTGCGCGACGATCTCCGCCTCCTTTTCGTGGAACTTGGCGTTGAGCACCACGTGGGGGATGCCGCGCAGCGCCAGCATCCTGCCGAGCGCCTCGCTCTTCTCGACCGAGACCGTGCCCACCAGCACCGGCTGACCGGTCTTGTGGCGCTTCTCGATCTCGTCCACGACGGCGGCGTACTTCGCCTTCTGGGTGACGAACACGGCGTCGTTGAGGTCCGCGCGGATCATCGGGCGGTTGGTGGGAATCGTCACGACGTCGAGCTTGTAGATGCCGTTGAACTCCTCTTCCTCGGTCTTGGCGGTACCGGTCATGCCCGAGAGCTTTTTGTACATGCGGAAGTAGTTCTGGAAGGTGATCGTCGCCAGCGTCTTGCTCTCGCGCTCGACCTTGACGCCCTCCTTGGCCTCGATCGCCTGATGCAGGCCGTCGGAATAGCGCCGCCCGACCATCAGGCGCCCGGTGAACTCGTCGACGATGACGACCTGCCCGTCCTTGACGATGTAGTCCACATCGCGCTTCATCATCTTGTGGGCGCGCAGCGCGGCGAGGATGTGGTGGTACAGTTCCTGATTCTCGGGATCGGTGAGGTTCTCGACGCCAAAGAACGCCTCCGCCTTGCGCACGCCGCGCTCGGTCAGCGAGATCGTCTTTTCCTTGTCGTCCTTGAGGAAGTCGCCCTCGACCTCGGGCTGGTCGTCCTTGGCCTCCTTGGCCTCGGTCAGGCCGCGGGCGACGAACTGGTTCGCCTGCTCGTACAGGCTGGTGGACTTCTCGCCGCGCCCGGAGATGATCAGCGGCGTGCGCGCCTCGTCGATCAGGATCGAGTCGACCTCGTCGACGATGGCGAAGTTCAGCGGACGCTGCACCATGCGCTCCTTGTAGATGACCATGTTGTCGCGCAGGTAGTCGAAGCCAAACTCGTTGTTGGTGCCGTAGGTGATGTCGGCGGCGTAGGCCTTCTGGCGCTCGGGCGCGTCGAGGTCGTGCACGATCAGGCCCACCGACAGCCCGAGGAAGCGGTACAGCTTGCCCATCCACTCGGACTGGAAGCGCGCCAGATAGTCGTTGACCGTGACGATGTGCACGCCCTTGCCCGGCAGCGCGTTGAGCACCGCCGGCAGCGTCGCCGTCAGCGTCTTGCCCTCGCCGGTGCGCATCTCGGCGATGCGCCCCTGATGCAGCACGATGGCGCCGATGAGCTGCACGTCGAACGGGCGCTGCCCCAGCACGCGCACCGCCGCCTCGCGCACCAGCGCATAGACCTCCGGCAGCATGTCGTCCAGGCTCGCGCCCGACTGCGCCTGCGCCCGCAGCGCGGCGATGCGCTCGCGGATGCCGTCGTCGGACAGCTTCTTCACGCCGTCCTCGAGGGCGTTGATCTTCTCCACCGTCTTTTTCAGTTTGCGAATCTCGGCTTCATTGCTCTGCCCGAGCAGCTTGCGAACAAATTCCAGCATTGCGTTCCTCCATATCGTCAAGGCGCGCGCCCCTGCGCGCGCCGCGGCATTCGAATTCAGCTTGTATTATAGCACGGTCGTTCCCCTTTGACAACCAATTCCATGTGAAACCCGCAGGAAGACCGCGCCCAGCGGCAAAACCGTGCCGGCGCGCATGGCGCAATCCCTTTCGCGCGGCAGCGACCACCGTTCCCCTTCGTGGCAGCTATCTCCTTCGCGCGCCGCGCAGCTGTCCCATTCGCGCAGGGCGCAATCCCTTTCGCGCGGCAGCGACCGCCGTTCCCTTTTCGCGGCGATCCTTTCCGGCATGTCAGGGAATGGCGCTGAAGTCGCCGAGCCCTCTGAACACGCGCGTCAGCGCGAAGCGCAGGCGCTCGCCGCGCTTGAGCCCGTGCAGGAAGGCGGCGTAGGCGCGCCGGCCCTGTGCCAGCGCCTGTTTGCCCATCGCCACGCGCCCGTAGCTCAGCAGCGCCACGGCGTCGGCAAAGGCGACGAAGTCCGGGTTCGCCGGCTGGGCGGCGACGCGGCGGGCAAAGGCGCCGGGCGTCTCTCCGCTCAGCGGCGCCTGCCCCGCCTGCGCCAGCAGGGTGAGGATCGCGCGATAGAGGATCATCGCCGCCTGCTCCGCCGACGGCGCGGCAGCGCTCAGGCGCAGCGGATCGCTCGCCCGCAGCCGCGCGCGCACCCACAGCACGGCTGCGGCAATCAGCGCCAGCGCCAGCAGCGCGATCAGCGCGATCCACCACGCGCGGTTCGGCGCATCGCCGTCCGGCGGATCGTCCGCGTCCGGCGGCGGGGCGTCCGCGCCATCGGGCGGCACGGTCGGCGTCGGTCCGCCAGCGTCCGGCGGCAGCGTCGGCGTCGGTCCGCCGGCATCGGGCGGCAGCGTCGGCGTCGGCTCTCCGGCGTCGGGC
>CALVPU010000132.1 GCA_944353735.1 uncultured Eubacteriales bacterium
AAAGTCGAGCGCGCGCTCCGCCTGCGCGGAAAGGCGCTTGAGATTGCGCCCCGGCGCGGAAACACCCGCGAACACGCCCGCACGGTGCATCGCCAGCGCGATCTGCCGCCGCGACGCCTCTCCGCGCCACTCGGCAAGCAGGAAGTGCCGCTTTTGGGACTGCCAGCGCCACGTGCCATCCAACGCCGCAGCAGGCGCAGCGGAGTCCTCGCGCCAGACCGCCAGCGCCACGTCGCCCTCCGGCGGCGCAAAGCCATTGAGCGCAAAGCACTCGCCCACGTCGCGCTCGCCGCTGATCATCTGCGCGCAGAGCTCCAGTTCCAGACGATTCTCCTTGTCCTGAAGCAGCTTCCGGTGCTTGTCGATTACTTCGCGTACCCGCGCGCGCATCGTCTGCTCGCTCAGCGGCTTGACGAGAAAGTCCTCCACGCCCAGGCGCAGCGCTTCCTGCGCATACTGGAAGCGGTCGAACGCCGTGATGATGACGCAGATCAGGTAGGGATGCAGTGCCCGCGCCTCGCGCACGAGCCGCAGTCCGTCCATTTCCGCCATGCGGATGTCGGTAAACATCGCGTCGAAGGGCTGTTGGCGGAGCAGTTCGATCGCCTCTTCGCCGGAATACGCCGGCACCACCGCCTCGATTTCCGCAAAGCGCATGTTCACGATGCGGCGCACCGTGCCCGCGCAGATCATGCGGTCGTCATCGACGATCAGTATCCGCATGTCCGATTCCTCCTCTCATGCAGACTGAAAGCGGCAGGCGGATGCGCACGCAGGTATCGCCGCCGCCGGATTCAAACAGGATCTGCGCCGCCTCGCCGTAGGTCAGGTACAGCCGCCGTGCGAGGTTGCTCAGCGCAGTGCCGTGCCCCGTGCGCCGGTCTGCCACGGGGATGCCGTCCAGCGCCGCGCCGTCGAGGCGCTCCTGCAACTCGGCGATCTGGTCCGCGGACATCTGCCGACCGTCGTTGTGCACGGCGATCTCAAACAGACCGTTTTCCGCATCGGCGACGAATTCCACGCGCAGATGCAGCGGCTTGCCGGGCGTATAGCCGTGGCGAATGGCGTTTTCGATGAGCGGCTGCAGCGTAAAGCGGAGGATGCGCGCGCTGCGCAGCGTCTCCGGCAGGTCCACCGTCAGGCTCAGCTGATGGTCCTTGGTCGCGCTGGCGAAGTCGACATACGCCCAGATCTGCTCCTCTTCCTCGGACAGCAGCGCCTCGCGCGAGCCGAGAAGGTTGTAGTGCAGCACCTTGCCCAGCGACTCGATCGACGCCGTCAGCGCCGGGTCCACGCCCTGTTCCTCCATCTGCAGCTGCAGCCAGTACAGCGAGTTGAACAGAAAGTGCGGATTGATCTGATACTGCAGCGCCATCGCCTGCGCGGTGCGCTTGTCCTTCTCCTTGTGCAGCAGTTCGTCGTAGTACTCGCCGACGCGCGCAATCAGGCTGGCGAACGCATGGGCGAGCTGCCCGACCTCGTCCGGACCGCCTTCCGGCAGGGAGACATTGTAATTGCCGTCGGGTATGGCGGCGACGGCATCGGTGAGCGCGTTGAGCCGGCGCAGCATCGCCGTGACCATCCGGCGCGCGATCAGCAGCAGCACGAGTCCGGACAGCGCGATCAGCGCGATGGAGAGCACGATGTCGCGCATCACCAGCGCGTGGAGCTCGGCGTAGGGCACGCCCATCACCAGCGAAGCATCCAGCGCGTCCAGCTCGATGGCGAAGTACATGCGTTCGTTCTCCTGCCAGCTTTGACCGCGAACCGCCTGCGGAATCGCGCCGGCATCGCCGTGAAAGAACAGCGGTCCCGCGTCCGAGAGCACCATCAGCGTCGCGTCGCCCTCATATTCCGCCAGCGCCGAGAACAGCGCATCCGCCTCCACTTGGCAGCGCACGACGCCGATGCGGGTGTTCAGGCCGATCACGACCTTGTGGTAATAGGGAATGACGTCGACGCCCTCGCTGACGAACGCGCTCGTGAAGGGAAACGCCCGCTCCTTCGCCACGCCCCACGCTGCAATCTCCGTCGAGTTGAGAAACTGCTGGTAAAATGCGTCCTGCGACAGGCGCGAGCCATGCACGATGACGTTGTATCCCTCCACCGTGGCGTCATCCTCGCTGAGCAGCACGATGTCCAGTCCCAGTCCGGACAGATACGCCTCGGTGCGCTGGAACTTCGCCCCCATCGTCGCCACGATCGAGAGGATCTGGTCCGTCATCCGGTCCATGCGCAGCAGCTGAATGACGTCCTCATCGTACGCCGTTTCCTGAGCGATGATCTCCACCTGCGCCATCTGGGCGTTGATGCTCTGCGCCATCGTCTGCAGCAGCAGCTCGCTCTGGCGCGACTGCGCGGACAGCTGCGACTGCATGTTCATCCGATAGGAAAAGATGCTCAGCACGACGCACGTGATCAATATGACCGCGCTGAACATTCGGTTGAGCTTCGCGGTCAGCGGAAGATAGCCGCCTTTCATTCATCTTCCCCCTCTCTTTTATCAATATACCACGGCGCGCGCTTTCCGTCAACGACGGAGGTGAAATTGCGAATTGACGCATTCTTCCGGATGTGGTATAATCTATGCGTCGTCTCCGCATGCGTTCGGGAAACGATTCCCCGGAGACGCGGCTCTTTGAACCCGGAAAGGAGCATGCCCATGAAACAGATGATGATTTACAACACGCTTACCCGCAAGAAGGAACCGTTTGTCCCGCTGCACGAGGGCAAGGTGGGCATCTACTCCTGTGGACCGACGGTCTATAATTATTTCCACATCGGCAACGCCCGCCCGTTCATCATCTTCGACACGCTCAGGCGTTTTCTCAAGCACCTCGGCTACGAGGTCAAGTTCGTGCAGAACTTTACCGACATCGACGACAAGATGATCCGCCGCGCCAACGAGGAAGGCACCGCCGTCGACGCCATCGCCGAGCGCTATATCGAGGCGTACTTCGAGGACGCCGACGCCCTCGGCGTGCAGCGCGCCGACGTCCATCCGCGCGCTACCAAGCACATCGGCGAGATCATCGCCCTCATCAAGCGCCTGGAAAAGAACGGGCTTGCCTATCGCGCCGACAACGGCGACGTGTACTTTGACACGCAGGCGTGGCGCGCAAACTACGGTCGCCTCATCGGTCAGGATCTGGACGATCTCGAATCCGGCGCGCGCATCGAGGTCGGCGACGTCAAGCGCCATCCGATGGATTTCGCCCTCTGGAAGGCAAAGAAGCCCGGAGAACCGGCGTGGAAGAGTCCGTGGGGCGAAGGACGTCCCGGCTGGCACATCGAGTGCTCGGCGATGTCGATGAAGTATCTGGGCGAGACGTTCGACATTCATTGCGGCGGCGTCGACCTGATCTTCCCCCACCACGAAAACGAGATCGCCCAGTCCGAGGGCGCGACCGGCAAACCGTTCGCGCGCTACTGGATGCACAACGGTCACATCAACGTCGACAACAAGAAGATGTCCAAATCCGCGGGCAACTTCTTCACCGTGCGCGACATTGCCAAGGAGTTCGACCCTGAGGTCATCCGCATGTTCATGCTCTCCGCGCACTACCGCAGCCCCATTAACTTCAGCCGCGAATTGCTCGTGCAGGCCAAGAACGGACTCGACCGCCTCTATACCGCGCGCGACAACGCCGCCTTTGCGCTGGACCACGCGCCCGAACGCGACATGAACGCCGCCGAACAGGCGTTTGTCGACCGCGCCAACGAATTCCTCGACCGCTTCGACGACGCTATGTGCGACGACCTGAATACCTCCGAGGCCATGGGCGTATTGTTCGAGTACGTGCGCGACATGAACACTGCCCTGTCGGACGCCAACGCGCCCTGCCAGGCGGTCATCCGCGAGGCGCT
>CALVPU010000133.1 GCA_944353735.1 uncultured Eubacteriales bacterium
TGCCATGCGAGCCGAGCACGTTGCCAAAGCGCACCGCCATGCAGCGCATCTTGCTGCGGCGCGCGCAGCACTGCAGCAGCATCTCGGTGATGCGCTTGGTAGCGCCCATGACGTGGGTGGGGTTGACCGCCTTGGCGGTGGACAGCTGCACAAAGCGCTCCACGCCGTGCTCGTCCGCCGACTGCAGCAGGTTGCGCGTGCCAAAGACGTTGTTCTTCACCGCCTCCGCGGGACAGACCTCCATCAGCGGCACGTGCTTGTGCGCGGCGGCGTGGAACACGACCTGCGGGCGGTACGCCTCGAACACGTCGTCGAGCCGCCGGCGGTCGCGGATGGAGCCGATCAGCACCGTTACCGGGCAGTCGCCGCCGTACTTGTGCTTGAGCTCGCACTCCAGCTCGTAGACGCCGTTTTCGTACACGTCGAACAGGATCAGCTGCTTGGGTTCAAAGCGCATGATCTGGCGGCTGATCTCGGAGCCGATGCTGCCGCCGCCGCCGGTGACCATCACGACCTTGCCGCGCAGGTAGCCGCGGATCATCTCCATGTCCAGCGCCACCTCGTCGCGGGAGAGGAAGTCCGACGTATTCAACTCGCGAAACGCCGCGGCGCTGGGCCGGTCCGCCTCGCCGGGATCGGAGAGGATGCGCGTGCGGCAGCGCGTGCCCTTGCAGATGGAGACGATCTCGCCCAGCCGCTCGCCCTTGGTGCCCGGCACGGCGACGATGATCTCGTCGATCTCCTTGCTCCTGACGATCTCCGGCACCTCGTCGATCGTGCCGCAGACGGGAATGCCGGCGATGCGCATCTTGCGCTTGAGCGGATCGTCGTCGGCGAACGCCACGGGCTGACCGAACTTTTCGCGGTTCTGCTGGCAGATGCGCGCGGCGTAGACGCCGCCCTCGCCCGCGCCGACGATGAGGATGCGGTCGGCGCTCTCGCCGCTGCGGCGGGCGCGGACGAACTCGCGCAGCAGCTTGTAGGCAAAGCGCGTGGAGCTGACCAGCAGCATCATGCACATGCCGGTCATCACCAGCACCGGGCGCGACACGTACCACGGCACGACGCGGTTGAGCAGCAGCGTCGCCCCGGCGGACAGCGCGTACACCAGCGCCAGCCGCATGACCTCCGCCGCACCGGCATAGCGCCAGATCATGTCGTACACGCCGCCGACGATGCTGACCGCGGCGTACACGGCGACGATCTCCGGCAGCAGCCCGATCAGCCGCGCGTGCATCGACGCCGACACGCCGCCCTCATACCGCATGCCGATGGCGAGCTCCAGCGAAAAAAAGACGAACAGCATGTCCAGCAGAAACAGCAAAAGCCGCCGCATCCACTTGCCTGCCCGTCCATAGAAGAGACGCTTCAACAAACCACCTCCGCGCGCATTTCCCGCCCGAAGCGCGCCGCGCGCGGAACCGGTCGGGTGGAGGATACAAAAAAACTGTATGCTCACCATCATTATACACCGCCCCGCGCAAATGTCAACGCACGGCAGGTGAAGGTTTGCCGCGGCGGAAACGTCCCACAGCGCGGCGGCGGGCGGCGGCAAAAATCGGGAAACGTAGATTTTTTTCACATTTGCCAGTGGCATCTGCGGAACAAGTATGCTATAATAAGGTTGAGTTACGATACATACCGGGGCGGTGGGCATGAAGCGGGTTCGGCGCACGGCTTCCGATCGTCGCGTGACGCAAGATAAGGCGCTCGCGCTGGTTTGCGTGCGCGCCAAAGGAGAGATTCCCATGTTTGATTCCAACAAGGTCTTTCTGGGCATCGCGCCGATTGGCTGGTGCAACGACGACATGCCCGAGCTGGGCGGCGAAAACACCTTCCGCCAGACCGTCAGCGAGATGGCGCTGGCGGGCTTCACCGGCTGCGAGATCGGGAACAAGTATCCGACCGACCCCGCCGTGCTCAAGCGTGAGCTGGACCTGCGCGGCATGCGCGTCGCCTCGCGGTGGTTTTCGTCGTTTCTGCTGACGCAGCCGATCGAGCAGGTCGAGGCGGACTTCTCCCGCGAACTGGACTTCCTGCAGGCGGTGGGCGCAAACCGCATCAACGTCTCCGAACAGAGCTACTCCATTCAGGGTCAGATGGACACGCCCGTGCTGGCGGGCGCGAAGCACGTGATGAACGGCGCCGAGTGGGACCGCCTGTGCGCGGGCCTCAACCGCCTGGGCGCAATCGCGTCCGCGCGCGGCTTCAAGCTCTGCTACCACCACCACATGGGCACGGTCGTGCAGACCGCGGAGGAGACCGACCGGATGCTCGCCAGCACCGACGCGGACAAGGTGTTCCTCTGCTACGACACGGGCCACTTCACCTTCGCCGGCGAGGACCCGCTGGCGGTGCTGAAGAAGTACGTAGGCCGCGTCGGACACGTGCACCTCAAGGACATGCGCGCGGACGTCGTCGCCCGCGTCGCGCCGGAAAAGATGAGCTTCCTTCAGGCGGTGCGCGCCGGCGCCTTCACCGTGCCGGGCGACGGCTGCGTGGACTTCGACCCGATCTTCAAGCTGCTCAGCGACGCCGGATACGCCGGCTGGCTGCTGGTGGAGGCGGAGCAGGATCCCGCCAAGGCGGACCCGCTGGAATACGCGATGAAGGCGCGCGCCTACATCCGCGAGCACACGGGGCTGTGAGCGGCGGTCTTCCGATAGATGTGCTTTGAACTTTCTCCAAGGAGGTTGATCCACATGTACTTTGACAAAACAGTCGCGCGCGGCTACAACGCCTACCTGACCATGGGTTCGTGCGACCACGAAACGGGCATGGACATCGGCCTGCTCGTGATGGAGCCGGGCGACGAATATTCGCTCGACGAGCCGGAGAAGGAGATCGCGCTCGACCTGCTCGAGGGCGACGTCGAATTCGCGTGGGATGGGCAGACCGCCGCCGCCAGCCGGCCGGACTGCTTCCGCTACGACGCCTACTGCCTGCACGTCTGCCGCGGCACGAAGGTCTCCGTCAGGGCGAAGACCCACGCCGAGATCTACGTGCAGATGACCGACAACGACCGCGCCTTCGCCAACCGGCTGTACGCGCCCGCGGACGTCATGGTGCAGCACGCCGGCGACAAGGGCGAATTGTTGGGCTGCATGCGCCGCGAGATCAAGACGTTCTTCGACTATGAATCCGCGCCGTACTCGAACATGGTGCTCGGCGAGGTGCTCAACTTCCCCGGCAAGTGGTCGAGCTATCCGCCGCACCACCATCCGCAGCCGGAGGTGTACTTCTACCGCTTCGACCATCCGCAGGGCTTCGGCGCGGGCTTCGCCAACGGCGGCATCTATGAGACCCATCACAACGGCCTGAGCGTCATCAACCACGGCTTCCACTCGCAGACCGCCGCGCCGGGCTACGCCATGTGCTACATGTGGGGCATCCGCCACCTGCCGGGCGATCCCTGGCGCAAGACGCGCATCGACGACCCCGAGCACGAGTGGCTGTGGAAGCCCGACGCCAACGACCACATTTTCCACATGGAGGGCGAAGCATGAAGACCATTCGATTGACCATGGCGCAGGCGCTGGTGCGCTTTCTGGAAAACCAGTACGTCGCCTATGACGACGTGGAGATCCCGTTCGTCCGCGGCGTGTTCATGCTGCCGGGCCACGGCAACGTCGTCGGCCTCGGGCAGGCGCTTCTGCAGGAGGCGCACCGCCTGGAAGTCTATCAGGGCAAGAACGAGCAGGGTCAGGCGCACGTCGCCGTCGCCTTCGCCAAGCACATGAAGCGCAAGCAGATCATGGCGGTGACGAGCTCGGTCGGTCCCGGCGCGGCGAACATGGTCACCGCCGCCGCCACCGCCACGGCGAACAACATTCCCGTGCTGATCCTGCCCGGCGACGTCTACGCCTGCCGCCAGCCCGATCCGGTATTGCAGCAGATCGAGCAGATCAACGATCTGTCCATCTCCACCAACGACGCCTTCCGCCCCGTCTGCCGCTACTGGGACCGCATCGTGCGCCCCGAGCAGCTGATGAGCGCCATGATCAGCGCCTTCCGCGTGCTGACCGATCCGGCGAACACCGGCGCGGTGTGCATCGCGCTGCCGCAGGACGTCGAGGGCGAGGCATACGACTACCCCGAGTCGTTCTTCGCCAAGCGCGTGTGGACGATCGAGCGCCGCCCGGCGACCGACATCGCCATCGCCCGCGCCGCGGAAGCGATCCGCGCGTCCAAAAAGCCCATGCTCATCTGCGGCGGCGGCGTGCGCTATTCCGAGGCGCACGACGCGTTCCGCGCCTTCGCCGAGAAGTTCGGCATTCCGTTTGGCGAGACGCAGGCGGGCAAGAGCGCCATCGTCTGGGACCATCCGCTCAACCTCGGCGGCGTGGGCGTGACCGGCTGTTCCGCAGCCAACGACATCGCCAAAGACGCCGACTGCATCATCGGCGTCGGCACGCGCTACACCGACTTCACCACCTCGTCCAAGTGGCTCTTCCGCGAGGACGCGGCGTTCGTCAACATCAACGTCTCCGAATTTCAGGCGCACAAGATGGACGCCGTGGCGGTCGTCGCCGACGCGCGCGACGCGCTGGAGAAGCTGTCGAAGGCGCTCGAGGGCTATAAGGCCGGCTATGCCGGCGAGATCGAGGCCGCTGTCGCCAAGTGGAACCGCGAGTACGACCGCCTCGCCAGCGTCGCCTTCGGCGAGGGCTACGTGCCCGAGATCAACGACGCCAACGCGCAGTCGGCGTTCCAGTACGCCGAGGACGTCAACGCCCAGCTGACGCAGACCTCGGCGCTGGCGGCCATCAACCGCCTGATCGACACCGACGCCTCCGTCATCGGCGCGTCCGGCTCGCTGCCGGGCTGCATGCAGCGCATGTGGCGCGCGCGCAGTCAGGACACGTACAACATGGAGTACGGCTATTCCTGCATGGGCTACGAGATCTCCGGCTCGCTGGGCGTGAAGTTCGCCATCGGCGACGACCGCGAGGTCTACGCCATGGTCGGCGACGGCAGCTTCATCATGCTGCACTCCGAGCTGGTCACCGCCGTGCAGGAGCACAAGAAGATCAACGTCTGCGTGTTCGACAACGCCAGCTTCGGCTGCATCAACAACCTGCAAACCGCGCAGGGCAACCGCAGCCTGTGCACGGAGCTGCGCTACCGCAACCCCGAGACCGGCAGGCACGACGGCAAGTTCCTGTCCGTCGACTTCGCCGCCATCGGTCGCGCCTACGGCGCCGTGGGCTACACCATCCGCACGCTCGGCGAACTGGAAAAGGCGATCGAGGAGGCCAAGTCCATCCACGACCGGCCCGTGGTGTTCGACCTGAAGGTGCTGCCCAAGTCGATGACCGACGGCTACGGTTCCTGGTGGCGCGTGGGTTCCGTCGAGGTCGGCGGCACCGACGCCAACCGCGCCGCGTGGCAGGAGCACCTCGAGCACGTCCGCGACGCGCGCAAGTACTGATTCGCGATTCTTGGAGCTGCCCGCCCCGCGCGGGCGGCCCCGTTCAGGAGGAGATTACCCATGAGCAAGAAACTGAAAATCGGCATCATCGGCGCCGGACGCATCGGCAAGCTGCACGCCAACAACCTCGTCAACCGCGTGCCGGACGCGGAACTGATCGCCATTTCCGACGTCTACGCGCCGGCGGCAAAGGAGCTGG
>CALVPU010000134.1 GCA_944353735.1 uncultured Eubacteriales bacterium
AACTCCGAGTACACGCCCTACTTCATCAAGAGCCGCTATCCGGAGCTGATCGAGCGGTTCAACATCCCGCTGGACGAGTATCCGCGCCGCTGCATCAACCAGATTCGCGACTGGAAGGAGCGCGGCCACGAGCTGACGAAGAACCCGCTGCTGAGCCACACCCGCTCGCGCGAGTACGCCAGCTACATCATGGAGGCCATGGAGACCGGCGTGCCGACCCGCATCGGCGGCAACGTGCTCAACAACGGCCTGATTACCAACCTGCCGCAGAACGCCTGCGTCGAGGTGCCCTGCCTCGTCGACCGCAACGGCGTGCAGCCGACCTACGTCGGCGCGCTGCCGGAGCAGTGCGCGGCGCTCAACCGCACGAACATCAACGTGCAGCTGCTGACCATCGAGGCGGCGCGCACGCTCAAGCGCGATTACATCTATCAGGCGGTCATGCTCGACCCGCACACCGCCGCCGAGCTGTCCATCGACGACATCGTCGCCATGTGCGACGACCTCATCGAGGCGCACGGCGACTGGCTGCCGAAGTTCCACTGAGCCGCCCGTTTCCGAACGACTCCGCGACATCCCGCCGGCCTTGTGCCGGCGGGATGTTAATTTCTTTGGGGCGCTTGACTTGCGGCGGATATGCGGATAAGATAATAATAGGAAGCTGTCGCTTCCGCAATTTTGGCAAATCTGCATCGAACGGGAGGTGCGAAGCATGGACGACGGCGGAAGATGTATGTCGGCTGATGGCGTGCCGCGAGGCGCCGTTGCGTTGCTTCGCCGCTGACCGGCATGTCTTCATTCTTCACACAGCATCCGAACGCCTGACATTGGGCGCGGCCGGGTCAAGAACGCAGAGCCCCGGCGGCGCTGGAGGTCTTGCGCGCATCGGGCGCGCGATCGAATCGGAAGGAGGATGAAGCCCATGGATTTCGAGCGCATCAAGGCCAAGCTCGACGCGCTGCTCGACGCCGGTAGGAAGGCGGAGCTGCGCGGCGCGCTGACCATGCTCAACGAGGTCGATATCGCGGAATACCTGCAGACGCTGGACAACGAAAAGGTGCTGATGGTGTTCCGCCTGCTGCCCAAGGACACCTCCGCGGAGGTGTTCGCCTACATGGACGACGACCAGCGCACGCAGCTGATGGAGGCGCTGGGCGACGAGGAGGCCATGCGCATCATCGACGAGATGTTCGTCGACGACGCGGTCGACTTCCTCGAGGAGCTGCCCGCGGGCGTGGTCAAGCGCATGCTCGCCGGCGCGGACCCCGCGCGGCGCGAGCTGCTGAACCAGTTTCTGCGCTATCCGGAGAACAGCGCCGGGCGCATCATGACCATTGAATACGTCGATTTGCACGTCGGCACCACCGTCGGGCAGGCGATGGCGGAGATCCGCCGCACCGCGCCGGACAAGGAGACCATCAACACGCTGTACATCCTCGACAGCCGCCGCGTGCTGCTGGGCACGGTGGGGCTCAGGCAGCTGCTGCTGGCGGACGACGGCAAGCGCGTCGAGGAGCTGATGAACCAGCAGGTCATCTCCGTGCGCACCACGGACGATCAGGAGCTGGTCGCGGACACCGTGCGCAAGTACGACCTGCTGTCCATTCCCGTGGTCGACGGCGAGGACCGCCTGGTCGGCATCATCACGGTGGACGACATCGTCGACGTCATCGAGGAGGAAAACACGGAGGACTTCGAGAAGATGGCGGCGATGCTGCCCTCGGACGACACCTACCTCAAGACGGGCGTGCTCACGCTGGCGCGCAACCGCCTGCCGTGGCTGCTGATCCTGATGATCTCGGCGACGTTTACCGGCAGCATCATCACCCACTTCGAGGACGTATTGCAGAGCGCCGCCGCCATCGGCGTGGCGATCGTCTCCTGCATCCCCATGCTGATGGACACCGGCGGCAACTGCGGCGCGCAGGCGTCGACGCTGACGATCCGCGGTCTGGCGCTGGGCGAGGTCGCGCCGCGCGACATCGGGCGCGTGCTGTGGAAGGAGCTGCGCGTGGCGCTGCTGCTGGGCGTGGTGCTGTCGCTGGTCAACTTCCTGCGCATCTGGTTCCTGACGCCGTACGACCGCGACGTGGCGTTCGTCGTCTCGCTGGCGATGTTCTTCACCATCATCATCGCCAAGGCGATTGGCTGTTCGCTGCCGCTGGCGGCGAAGGCGCTGCACCTCGATCCGGCGCTGATGGCGAGCCCGATCATCACCACGGTGGTCGACGCCGCCTCGCTGATGATCCTCTTCACCATCGCCACGCAGATGTTCCACATCGGCGCCTGACGCGGAAAGCGCGGCGCGCTTCGTCCATAATGAAACCCGAGCGGAGGAAACGGCATCCCCCGCTCGGGTCGGTTTTTTGGGGTTTTTGCGCGCGGCGAAGCGGGCGGCATTTGCGCCGAAGCGGCATGAAGCCGGCGCCTGTGCGGGAAGCACCGCGCTCGCGGCGCGCGTTTGCGATATTCACGGCGCGCCCGGCGTCGAAACCGCAGGCGGCGAAGCGGTCTGAACAGGTCTGCGCCGTTCACGGTATCCGCGGCGCGCCGGTTCATCCGAGCCCTTTCCGCGCTCACAGCACGCGCCGCAGGAATTCGCGCGTGCGCGGCTGGGCGGGATGGGTGAACAGCTGTTCCGGCGCGCCCTGCTCGACGATGACGCCCTCGTCCATGAACACCACGCGGTCGGACACGTCGCGGGCGAACGCCATCTCGTGGGTGACCACCAGCATCGTCAGGCCCGACGCCGCCAGCCGGCGCATGACGTCGAGCACCTCGCCGACCATCTCGGGGTCGAGGGCAGAGGTCGGCTCGTCGAACAGCAGCACCTCGGGGTCCATGGCGAGGGCGCGGGCGATGGCGACGCGCTGCTTCTGACCGCCGGAGAGCTGGCGCGGCTTGGCGTGGATGAACGCCTTCATGCCCACGCGCTCGAGGAACCGCATCGCGTTCTGCTCGCTCTCGGCGCGGCTGCGATGCAGCGCCTTCATCTGACCGACGACGCAGTTTTGCAGCACGTTCATGTTGGCGAAGAGGTTGAACTGCTGAAAGACCATGCCGACGCGGGTGCGGTAGCGCGCCAGGTCGAAGCCCGGCGCGCCGACGGTCTCGCCGCGGTACTCGACCGCGCCGCCGTCGGGCGTTTCGAGGCGGTTCATGCAGCGCAGCAGCGTGGACTTGCCGGAGCCGCTGGCGCCGATGATGCACACGACCTCGCCGGCGCGCACGTCGAAGTCGACGTCGCGCAGCACGCGGTGGTCGCCGAAGGACTTGCTCAGGTGGCGCACGGAGAGGATGGTCTGCGCGCTTTCGCTCATCGCGCGTCGCCTCCTTTCAGCTTCAGTTCCCCTTCGGGCACGGTCTGGGAGCCGTGGATGGTGTAGTTCTCGGGACCGTCCATCTTCTTTTCCAGCAGCCGCAGCAGCCGCGTGCAGGCGAAGGTCATCACAAAGTAGATCACCGAGGTGATGAAGAACACCTCGAAGTACTTGAAGTACGTGCCCGCGGCGGACTTGGAGACGAAGAACAGCTCGCTGACCGAGATGACGTTGAGCACCGAGGTGTCCTTGATGTTGACGACGAACTCGTTGCCCAGCGCGGGCAGTGTGTTGCGGATTGCCTGCGGCAGCACCACGCTGCGCATGGTCTGTCCGTGCGTCAGACCGATGGCGGCGGCGGCCTCGCGCTGTCCGGGGTCGACGCTCTGGATGCCGCCGCGCATGATCTCCGACAGGTATGCGCCGGTGTTGATCGACACGATCGCGAAGCCCGCGAGCAACTGCGGCAGGTTCAGCCCGAACAGCTGCGCGCAGCCGTAATAGATGACCATGGCCTGCACGATCATCGGCGTCGAGCGAAAGACTTCGATATATACCGCGAGGATGCCGCGCACCGCGCGCAGCAGCGCCCAGCGCAGCGCGCCGTCCTCGCGGCGGCAGGGAATCGTGCGCACCACGCCGACGCCCAGACCGATCAGGAAGCCGGCGAGCGTGCCGGTGAGGGCGATCAGCAGCGTGGTTCCCGCGCCCCGCAGGAACATGGGACCGTAGGTCTGCACGAAGAACCAGACCCACGCAAAGAAACCGGATTCAGCGTTCGGCATGGCGAGCACTCCTATATCGTTGCGTCAGCGCGGCGCGGGGGAGGTGGCGGGGAGGCGCGCAGGGGCACCGTCTCCTGCACCCCCGCTCAAGGGGCTGAGCTCCCTGAGAATCCCGCTGCGGAAGGGAACATATTGTATGTGGCAGCGGTCGTGGGCGGCGGAGGGCCGCCCGCGACTTGGTGGGTTGGTGGAGCTTGGGGCTTTTGGGGTTGGGGCGGCTTTATGGAGTTCAATGGCGCCGCCTGTGCGGGAAATTCGCGACCTTGGGGAATTGTCCGCTTGGGGGAAACCGCAAAGCGGTCATGCCGCGGTCACGGGCTGGGTGAGCACGGCGTTGTCCATCAGCTCGTTGCGCGTGTCGGCGTCGATGGTGGCGAGTATGGCGTTGATCTCGTCGCGCAGCGCCTCGTTGTCCTGCCGCACCGCCACGGCGATCGACGTCTCCTCTTCCGACGCCTCGAAGCCGTCCTCAAACACGACGTACGTCAGGTCCGGGTTCGCCGCGCACGCCGAGACCGCGCCCGGGCGCTCCGACACGTAGCCGTCGATCACGCCCGCGTTCAGCGCCACGATCATCGCCGGGAAATTGTCCATCGCTGTCGCCTTTTCCACGCCTTCGATCTGGTCGATCACCGAGTAGTGGAAGGTGTTCAGCTGGCCCGTGACCGTCGCGCCGGCGAAGTCCGCCAGCTGCGTCGCGCTTGCGTAATCGCCGTCCTTGCGCACGACCATCACCAGATCGCTGTTGTAGTAGGCGTCCGTGAACGCCACCGTCAGCTTGCGCTCCGCCGTCGGCGACATGCCGGCGATCACCGCGTCCACCATGCCCGACTGCAGTGCCGGAATCAGGCCGTCCCACTCGATCTTGACGATCACCAGCTCGCGGCCCAGCCCTTCGGCGACCCGCCGGGCGATCTCCACGTCGTAGCCGCCGGCATAGCCCATGCCGCCCTCGATCGGCACCGTGTGTTCGTCGGCCTCGACCTGCGTCCAGTTAAACGGCGCGTAGTTGCATTCCATGCCCACGCGGAATGGCTCGCCGCCCTCCGCGAAGGCGCACGCGCCCGCCGTCATCGTCAGCGCCGTCAGCATCGCCAGCACCAGTGCAAAAAATCTCCTCATGTTCGTTTCCTCCTCGTCGATTTTCGGGAATCTCGTCCCGTTCATAAAAGAACGACCGAAGTTACTAACTCCGGCCGTCCGCCTGCCTCGATTCGAGGGGAAACTTTCAGAGATAGCGCTCCACAATGGTTCATTGTGACAGTCGACGGGATGTTCTCTCGGCGACCAACACAGCTCCGCTCAAACGAGGCTGCATTTCGGCGGAACACCCTTTCCGGCGGCGTCGCGGTCCTTTGAGGGACTCGACCGGCGTACTGTTGAGTTCCGCGCCTCTATCGGTCATTCAATTGCGAACATTATAGCAACGGCGTTGCGGCATGTACACGTATTTTTGGAGAAATATGCGTTAAATCAAAGAAAAACTGCGGCGACATTGAAAAAATTTCGCGCGCGGCGGAAATATGGCAGGAGATTTCAAAATTATGTCGAATTCATACTTCATTTGAAATATTTATTTCATCTTTCCGGAGGACTGCAATGAAGAAGCAATGGATTCGCGTGCTTGCGAGTTGGATCGCGCTGGCGATGCCGCTGTCGGCGACCGGCGCATTGTGCGAAGCCCAGCCGGTGGAAGCGGCGGTGGAGGCGGTCGTCGAGACGCCTGTTCCCGTGACGCCCGAGCCCGTGACGCCCGAGCCGGCGGCGTTGGAAGTGGAACCGGAACCCGCGACGGAGACACCGGCGACGGAAACCCCGGCGACGGAAGTTCCCGCGACGGAAGTTCCCGCGACGGAGGCTCCCGCGACGGAGACCCCGGCGACCGAGGCGCCCGCGACGGAAGCGCCCGCGACGGAGACCCCGGCGACCGAAGCGCCCGCGACCGAGTCGCCCGCGCCGGAGACGCCCGTGCCGGACCCGTCGGCGAGCGCATCGGCGGAGCCCTCGCTGAGCCCGTCGCCGGACCCGTCGGCGAGCGCGTCGCCCGCGCCGTCGCCGAGCGCATCGGCGCAGGTGATCGTCGCCTTTGCGCCCATCGGCGCGACCGAGATCACGCTGGAGGAGAAGCCGGCGCTGGAGCAGTTCCTGTCGGCGCTGCCGACGGCGCTGCAGGCGACGCTGCAGGACGGCAGCGCGGCGAGCGTGCCGGTCACGTGGCGCTGCCCGGACTTCGACGCGCAGCAGGAATCGTATGTGTTTACCGCGGCGCTGACCGACGCCGCCTATGCGCTGGCGGAGGGCGCGGCGATGCCGTCGTTCCGGCTGGTGATCACCGCGGGGCAGAAGGTCTACGGCGACTTCACATTTGACGTCGGCGGAGACGGCGCGCTGACGCTGGTCGGCTATGCCGGTTCGGACGGCGTCGTGGCGGTGCCGGTGGAGGTGGACGGCGCGCCCGTGACCGCCATCGCGCGCACGGCGTTTGCCGGCAACCGCGCGCTGCGGGAGCTCGCCGTGCCGGCGGGCGTGCTCGCCATCGAGGGCGGCGCGTTTGCCAACTGCGCCTCGCTGACCAAGGTCGAGCTGCCCGACTCGCTCGAGCAGGTTTCCGGAAGCCTCTTTGACGGCTGCGGCGCGCTGAAGGACGTCCAGCTCAACATCGCGCTGGAGTCGGAGATGGCGGACGCCCGCGGCTATACCCGCCAGGTGGAGCTGCCCGACGGTCGCGTGCGCGAGGTCAGCGTGCGCATCGAGCGCCCCTTTACCGATTTCAACGTGCAGTCCGGCGGCGAATGGCACGTCACCGGCGCGATCGTCATCGACGCCGACCACGCGGCGAGCATTTCCGGCGGCGGCGCGCTGCGCATCGACCCGTCGGCTTCGCTGGTGGTCAACGGTGCGCTGAACTGCTCCGGCGCGTGCGCCAACGCCGGCCGCGTCACCGCCTGCGGCGGCTCGATTTCCGGCGTGGACGGCGAGGTGCTGCGCGAGCACAGCTGGGTGGACGGCGTCTGCTCGGTGTGCGGCGCGGCGCAGGAGGGCGGCGGGGAAGTGCCCGGCGCGCCCGTGACGCTGACGGTGCGCTATGCGGCGGACAGGCTGGAAAAGACCTACGACGGCACCAACGGCCTGGACCTCGGCGCGGAGGACTTTCGCATCGAGGGCGTCGCCGAGGGCGACGAGGTCGTGATCGCCGCCATCAACGCCGATTTCTCCGGCGTCAACGCCGGCAGCTATCTCGCCACGCTGTCGTTTGCCCTCGGCGGCGCGGACGCGGAGAAGTACGCCGCCCTGCCGATGGAGCTGGGCGTGGTCGTGCACAAGCGCCCGGTGACCGTCACTCCGCGCGAGGGACAGGGCAAGACCTACGGCGATCCCGAACCGTCCATCCGCGCCACCTACACCGGCGTGGTCAGCGGCGAGGCGCTGGCGGGTCAGCTCAGCCGCGAGAGCGGCGAGGCGGTCGGCAGCTACCGCATCACCGTGGGCACGCTGGAGAGCGCCAACCCGAACTACGCCATCACGCTGGAAAGCGGCACGTTTGCGATCGCGCCCAAGTCGATCGCCGGCGGCTCGGTGACGGTGGCGCGCATTCCCAACCAGCGCTATACCGGCGGCGCGCTGACGCCGGCGGTGGAGGTGCGCGACGGCGCGCGCGCGCTGACGCAGGGCGTCGACTACGCGCTGTCCTACGCCGCCAACGTCGAGGTCGGCGCCGCCGCGGTGACCATCACCGGCATGGGCAACTATTCCGGCTCGCGCACGGCGAGCTTCCAGATCATCCGCGTCAGCGGCGGGGGCGGCGGCGGAATCGTCTCCGCGAGCGCCTTCCTCGGCATGGGCGACGAGTACGTGGGCGCGGCGGTCGACGGCGCGTTCGGCGCCGCCAGCAGCGGCAGCCTCGTGGTCGACGGCAGCGATCTGGGATTGGTGCTGTTCGGCGAGGACGGCGAGCCGCTGACCTTCACGGCGCGCGCGCGCGTCATCGCCGACGCGCAGGGCGGAGAGCACCGCTACATCTGCTTCGACGTCGCCGAGCCTGAGACGGCGGACGGCGATTACGGCGAGCCGCGGCTGCGCCTGAACATGGACGTGATCGCCGCGCTGCGCGCCGAGGGCTACACCGACGTGGAGATGAACGTCGGCTCCGCGCAGGCGCGCATTCCCATGGACACGCTGTACGCCGAGTACGTCGACGAGCGCGGCGCGTTCGCCGTCGGCAGCTACGAGATCCGCCTGTGGCCGCTGGACGCCGGCGCGGAGGAACTGGCGCAGTCGCAGGCGCTGGCGGACGTGGAAACGTTCCTCGAGCCGTACCACTTCGAGCTGGTGGCGCTGCCCGCGGCAAACGGCGCCGTGCCGGCGGATACCGCCGCGCCCACGGCGCAGCCGCAGGACGGCGAGGCGGGCGAGGACGTGCTCAGCCTGCTGATGGGCGTGGAGCTGCTGTTCGCGCCGGAGCAGGCGCCGGACTATCAGAACGTGCCCTACGTGCTCGTCAGCGCCGACGCCGCCCAGCCGGAGCTGGCCTCCGAGCAGGGCGCGGCGTTCATCCTCGAGGGCGACGTGGTCAAGAGCGTGACGACGCCGATGTACGGCGGCGTGTACGCGCTGGCGCCGGCACAACAGGCGGAAGGATGAGGGAAGCGGACATGAACCGGGATCATGCGATCAATCGCAACGAGCCCTGCTGGTGCGGCAGCGGGCTGAAGTACAAGAAGTGCCACGCGGACATCGACGAGCGCATCGCCGCCTTTGCCCGCGCGGGCTGCGCGGTGCCGGCGCGCGCCATGCTCAAGAGCCGCGCGCAGATCGACGGCATCCGCGAGAGCGGCAAGCGCAACGCCGCCGTGCTCGACGAGGTCGCCGCGCGCATCCGCGCCGGCATGACCACCGCCGAGATCGACCGCATCGTCGATGAGACCACCCGCAAGCTGGGCGGCATCCCCGCGCCGCTGGGCTATCAGGGCTTTCCCAAGAGCGTGTGCACGTCGGTCAACGATCAGGTCTGCCACGGCATCCCCTCCGAGGAGGACGTGCTCGAGGAGGGAGACATCGTCAACGTCGATGTCTCCACGATCTACGGCGGCTACTTCTCCGATTCCTCGCGCATGTTCATCATCGGCGAGACCGCGCCGGAGGCGAAGCGGCTGGTCGAGGTCGCGCGCGAGTGCGTGCGGCGCGGCTGCGAGGCGGTCAGGCCGTGGGGATTTTTAAGCGACATGGCGCGCGCCGTCAACCGCTGCGCGGAGGAAAACGGCTTTTCCATCGTCCGCGAGATCGGCGGGCACGGCGTGGGCGTCGAGTTTCACGAGGACCCGTGGGTCGGCTACACCGAGCCTGCGCAGCAGGGGCTGCTGCTGGCGCCGGGCTTCGTGTTCACCATCGAGCCGATGGTCAACATGGGCGCGCCGGACATCTTCTGCGACAGCGACAACGGCTGGACGATCTACACCGAGGACGGCCTGCCCTCCGCGCAGTGGGAGGTCACCATCGCCGTGACCGGCGAAGGCAGCGAGATCCTCGCGTGGTGAGCGCGCCATCGGGCGCCATGAACGCCCGGTGACGGGGACCGCTCGGTCGGTCCCGCGCTTCGCCGCGCGGAGATGCTCGCGGGCGAAGCGGCAGAATTTTGGCCCGCGGTGCGGGTGCGCTTCACTGCCGGGCGAAATGGGCGGCGAAGCGGCGAAATTTTTGCCCGCAGTGCGGGCACATGGAGGAAGGCACATGGAGACGTTGAGAGAGGGCGATTCGGGCGCGCGCGTGCGCGAACTGAAGGACAGGCTTGACCAGCTGGGCTACGACTGCGGCGCGGGCGACGGCTTCGACCGCCAGACGGCGTGGGCGGTTCGCTGGTTCCGCAGGCAAAACGGCATGGCGGATTCGCCCTGCGCTGACGAGGCGCTGTGGGCGCGGCTCGCGTCGGGCGATGCCGCGCCGGGCGTCGGCGGCGGTTTTCCCTATTACAGCATGGAGGAGCCGCTGTGGGCGGACTACCCCTACGACGCGGCGAACACGCCGGAGATCGAGCGCATGCGCGACTCCGCCTGCGGCCCGACGAGCATGGCGATCGCGCTCAGCGCGCTGCTGCGCCGCGCGGTGCTGCCGCCGGTGCTGGCGGATTGGTCCAACGCCAACGGCTTTCGCGATCCCGACGGCATTCGCGGCACCTCGGACGCCTTCTTCCCCGCCTGCGCGGCGCGCTATGGGATGACCGCCGAGCGCGTGGAGATCGAGGACGAGGCGTCGTTCGCGCGCGCCGCAGCGGCGCTCGACGCTGGCAAGGCGATCATCTGCAACGTCGTGCCGGGCTCGCCGTTCACGCCCAACGGTCACTACAACCTCATTCGCCGCATCGCGGACGGACGCATTTCCATCTGCGACCCCAACCCCAAGAACGCCAACCTGCCGGACTACACCGTCCGCGAATGGCTCGAAGGCCGCTGGGGCAGGCGTTACATGATCGTCGGCAGGGCCTGACGACCTGAGCGGGAACCGCCGGGATTGGCGCGCGTACCTGCGGTGGCGGGAGCCGGCGCGCGCGGGTTTCTTCTGCCGTGCAGGGGCAAGGCAGAACGCCACAGGAGCAGGGCTCCCCAGTGGCGGAAGCGAGGTTTTGCGACAGGAGCCGGCGCGAGGAGGTTTCTTCTGCTGTGAAAAGGCAAGACAGAGCGCTGCAAGAGCAAGACTCCCCAGTGGCGGAAGCAAGGTTTTGCGGCGGGAGCCGGCGTATGCGGGTATTTCCTTTTGCTATGCAGAGGTGAGACTGAACGCCGCGGCAAGGTTTTGACGCGCGCGTGCGGGACTGCTTTTACCCCGTGTGCGCGGGGAAGGGCAAATGGGCGCGCGGCGCGAAAGGGAAAGGCAGGGGTTAAAATCCGACCGACCGGCAGCCATGCGCGCAGCGCGGAACGCCAGCGCGCGGCGGTGCGCAGAGTCAAGCGAAAGACGACCGAAGGACGCGGATAGGAGCGTCCTTCGGTCGTTTTTTTTGGCGCGCCCGTTGGCCTTGACAGCGACAGGCAGAGGCGGTCCGCTGGGAGCGGTCCGGCGCGGTTGGGCGATTTGCCCGCTCGCGGCAACGGCACGGCGCGTCTGCCCGTCCGCGGCGCGGCCCAGCGCGGTGCAGCCGCGAGCA
>CALVPU010000135.1 GCA_944353735.1 uncultured Eubacteriales bacterium
ATCTGTTCGGCTTCGGGGAGAACGAAGACGAGGACGATGACGAAGACGGCGAGGACGACGAGGAAGAGGAGACGTCCAAGTCGCGCTTCCTGCTCTTCCGCGGTCGCAGAAAGTCGCGCAAATCGGACGATGACGAAGACGATGAAGACGACGACGATTACGATGAGGACGACGAGGACGACGAAGACGGAGACGACGAGGAAGACGAGGAAGAGGAGGAGCGCAAGCCGCGCCGCGGCCTGTTCGGAAAGCGCAAGCGCGCCAAGTACGAAGAGGACGAGGAAGACGACGAGGAAGACGAGGACGAATACGACGAGTACGACGCCTACGACGACGATTACGACGAAGATGAGGACGACGAAGACGACGAGGACGGCGACGATCAGCCGGTCGGTCGCCACGTGCTGCGCTTTGTCAAGGGCTTGCTCGGGCTCGTGGTGCTCTTGCTGCTGGTCGTGTTCGTGATGAATTTCCTCGACTTCTTCAATGTCGCGCCGCTTGACGGCCTGTACGACCGCTTCTACAGCTCGGCGCCCGGCGTGTTCGACACGCTGTTCCCCAGCCATGACCTGAAGCGCTTCGTCCAGCAGGAGGAAGCGATCACGGCGGTCGACCCGCTCGAGGGCGAGGAGCCGGCGCCGGCGGGCGAGGAGCGCGAGGCGCAACAGGAATCCGCGCTTGACGCGGCGGAGCCGACCGAGGCGCCGGTGCTCAGCGCCACTGAAGCGCCGCTGCCGACGGAAGCGCCCGTGGCGACGGCGACGCCTGCCGTGGCGACGGTCGGCTGATTCGCGCGGAGGCGGGCGAAGCGGCGCTGCCGAACCCGAACGGGCAAATACAGCCTTAGCGCGCCGCGAATCTCACGTTTGCACAAGGGCTGCCGCTTGCGGACAGCCCTTCAGAGCGCCAGCAAAGACGCAAACGCAAAAACCGCCCTGATAATTGAGAAAGTCAGCGGCGATTTTTGCTTTATGCGTCAACTGCACGTGCATCCCTCGGTCGTTTGCGGTCATGCAAGCTTTCTTGGGTGCAAGCTTGCCTTCACGGCCTGCAGGCTTTCTTGGCGCTCTGGCAGGGTGCTGACCTTGTCAACGCCATGAGGGTTGTCGCTTGCGGACGGCTGTTTTTTGGAAAGATGCGCCTTACCCGCAAGGCGGGCGCACTGTATTGCGCCGGGCGGCGCGCCGCCCGACAGGATCGCATGCAAGGAGGCAGGACACAGGATGAAGTACATCGTAGCGCTGGATCAGGGGACGACCAGCTCGCGCGCCGTGGTGTTCGACGAGCGGGCAAATCTCGTCGCATCCCACGCCATCGAATTTCCCCAGATCTATCCCAAGCCCGGCTGGGTGGAGCACCGCCCGCAGGACATCCTCGACAGCCAGACCGGCGCGCTGAAGCTGGCGGTGGAGAAGTCCGGCGTGGACGTCGCGGACATCGCCGCCATCGGCATCACCAATCAGCGCGAGACCACGCTGCTGTGGGAGCGCGCCACCGGCAAGCCGCTGTGCAACGCCATCGTCTGGCAGTGCCGCCGCACCGCGCCACTGGTGGAGCGGCTCAAGCGCGACGGTCTGGGCAACGTCATCCGCGACCGCACGGGACTGATTCCGGACGCCTACTTCGCGGGCACCAAGCTGCAGTGGATGTTCGACGCCATCCCCGGCTCGCGCGAGCGCGCCGTGAACGGCGAACTGTGCTTCGGCACGGTGGACTGTTTCCTGACGTGGCACCTGACCGGTGGGCGCGCGCACGTCACCGACGCCACCAATGCCGCACGCACGATGCTGTTCAACATCTACGAGCAGCGCTGGGATGAGAAGCTGCTGCAGGCGATGAACATCCCCGCGCAGGTGCTGCCGCAGGTCGTCGACAGCTCGCAGGTAGTCGGCTATCTGGACAAGCGCTTCCTCGGCAGGGAGATTCCCATCGCGGCGCTCGCAGGTGACCAGCACGCGGCGCTGTTCGGTCAGGGCTGCTTCGCGCCCGGCATGTGCAAGAATACCTACGGCACGGGCTGCTTTGTGCTGATGAACACGGGCAAGACGCCCGTCAAGTCGCAGAACGATCTGATTACCACCGTCGGCTGGCGCGTGGACGGACAGCCGCACTATGCGCTGGAAGGCAGTGTGTTCATCGGTGGCGCGGTGGTGCAGTGGCTGCGCGACGAGATGAAGCTCGTGGCGAAGGCGTCGGATACCGAGGCGGTGGCGATGGAAGTGCCGGACAACGGCGACGTCTACTTCGTGCCGGCGTTCACCGGCCTCGGCGCGCCGCACTGGGATATGTACAGCCGCGGCACGATCGTCGGCCTGACGCGCGGCACCGGCAGGGCGCACATCGTCCGCGCCGCGCTGGAGGCGATCGCCTATCAGTCCGCCGACGTCATCTCCGCGATGGCGGCGGATTCCAGCATGAAGTCCACCGTGCTGCGCGTCGACGGCGGCGCCAGTGCGAACAACTTCCTGATGCAGTTTCAGGCGGACATCCTTGGCGTGCGCGTGCTGCGCCCGAAGGTCATCGAGACCACGGCGATGGGCGCGGCGATGCTCGCCGGTCGCGCGGTCGGCGTATGGTCGGACGCCGATCTCGGCAAGCTTCAGGCGCCGGACCGCGAGTTCGCGCCGAACATGGACGACGCCACGCGCGCCCGCCTGCTCAGCCAGTGGCAGCGCGCCATCGAGCGCGCGCGTGGCTGGGAACAGGACCGCGACTGAGCGCTGGGCTGCGATCCCGCGCAGGCGGCGGAATGATATGAGACTCCGCCATGGGCTGGAGGCGCAGGCGTCGGACCGCAGATCCACCCGAGCGCTGGGCTGCGGTCCCGCGCAGGCGGCGGAATGATATGAGACTCCGTCATGGGCTGGAGGTGTAAACATCGGAACGCGGTTTTGCGCCGTTCTTCGCGGAACGTGCGCGGCGGTTCGAGAAATTCCGTGCACAATTTTTCGCCGGCAGGCATTGCCTGCCGGCGTTTTTTTTGTGGCGGATGCGTGCGCAGGGCGGAAATGCGTCGGGCGCGTGGGCGAGGTCGCGGAATGGCGTTCAGTGAATTCAGATGAGATGCGGGAATGCGGCGCTTATACGGGGAACTGTTCGCGGAATCGCGCAGGGGCAGACAGTGCGCTTGCTCCGAAAAGCGCGGCGGCTTGCCTTTCCGCGACGCGCGTTGGGTGCGGTCTCAGGCGTGCCGCTCGTCGTTCACGCGGCGAAGGGAACACGCTGATTTACGAAGATTTTACGGGGGGGGGGGGTAATTCAGTGCGGCAGTTCTCGGCGAGCCACTCCTCAAGCGGCACGCCCAGCTGCTTTTGAAAGAGCTTTTTGAAGTACCACGTGTTGCCGATGCCGACGCTTTCGGAGATCTCGTCCACGCGCATGCCCGTCTTTTTGAGCAGATCGCATGCCAGTTCGATGCGCTTTTCCGTCAGGAATGCCGTGAAACTCTGACCGGTCTTTTGGCGGAAGAGACGGCAGAAGTGCGAACGGCTGAAGTTGACGTCCTCAGCCGCCTGATCGATGCTCAGCGGCAGGCCCGGGTTCGCCTCAATGCGATGGATCAGGGCGTCCAGCGGCGAGTCGGGCGGTGCGTCGAGCCCGGTGGAGAGGGTATCGCGAATGATGGCGACGATGGAGCTGCGCAGCGCGCAAATGCGCGAATCGTCGATGTGCAGCGACGGGTGTTCACTGCGACCGCCTACGACGGAGGCGAACTCCCACAGAAAGCGGCTCAGCGCCTCGCGGGCGAAGTTGGGGGCGGGCATGTCGCTGCGCAGCTTTTTGACCGCCTGATCGACGCAGGCGACGGCGGCGTTGACATCGCGGATGGCGACGGCTGCACAGAACTGCGCGTAAAGGTGCGCCGGCAGCGTGGTGTTGGCGCGGCGCGAGGAATCCGGAATCGTCTGGCATTCGTCGAGATAGAACACCAGGTCGACCAGATGGTCCAGATGGTTGAGCACCGAGAGGCTGAGGTAATCGGAGCTGCAGTGCGTTGCCGCGCTGACGCAGCCAAGCGCGGCGATCTGGCGAAAGAAGCGATCCAGGCGCGCGGCGAGCATGCGCCGGAAGGAGGCGGTGTTGACGTAGTCCTGCTCGACGATCGCGCCGAGGCGCAGCTCGTTGCCCGGCGTCTCGAACAGGAAGGTGTTCATCGCGCCGAACTCCTCGATCCATGCCCACGCCGCGTCTTGCCGCCAGAAGAGGCTGCCGTTCTGGCTGATGACGTTGGCGCGCAGCAGCGTGGCACGGTTGCCGTTCATGTAAAATGGCGGCGGCGTGCCGGCGAGCAGGCTGCGGTTGAGCGACTGCCCACGATGCGATATGGCGCGGATTGCCTGTTCGCGCTGGCGCAGGACGTCCGCGGCGCCGTGGGCGAGGGGATCGAGGGCGCGGCGCAGCATCGGCTCAACCGCGTTCGGCGTGGCGGTATGTACCTGCATCACGTCCAGCGCGCCGTTGAGAAAGGCGTCGCGCGTGGCGGCGTAGCCGGGCTCATCGCCGTATGCCACGATGGGCATTGCCGCCTTGGCGCGGTGGATGCGCTCCATGCCTGCCACGAAATCGCCGTCCGCTTCCAGCAGCACGGCGCCGATGCGGTGTTCCGCCAGATAGCTCTCGATCTCAGCGCAGCTGGCGCGCTGGGCGACCGCGATGCCGGGGAGCTTTCCCAGCAGCGACGCGACCCGCCTTCGCAGGCGCTCGGTGGGACCGACGACCAGTATTCGATTCTTGTTCAATTCCATCACACTTTCCTCAGACTCATCAAACACAATTATACCGAATTTTGCAGAAATACGCAAGCGTCAAACATGACATAACGAAATGAACCAAAAATTGAATATATGATACAATTCTTGGATGACATGCGAAAAGCCATGTGATAAGCTAGAGGCACGTTGAAAGGGGGAGAGCCTATGCGGGCGAAGCGACCGGAGAACGCGAAGGCGCGGACGCTGGAGCAGCGCAATGCACGGGTCGGCTACCTCATGATCTCGCCGATCCTGATCGGGATCGCGCTGTTTTCTGTGGTGCCGGTGGTGTTTTCGCTGTTTATCAGCTTTACCGACTGGGACATGCTTCACGAACAGACGTGGATCGGGCTGGAAAACTATCGGGAGATCTTCACCGGCAACATGCTGGGAATCGTCACCAAGAACACGGCGGTTTACTGCCTGATCGCCATTCCGGGCGCCATCTTCTTCGGGTTGCTGCTCGCGCTGGCGATGAACGCGCGCATCCGCGGCGTGGCGCTGTACCGCACGGCGTTCTTCATGCCGAACATCACCACGACGGTGGCGGTGTGCATCGTGTGGACGTGGCTGTACAACAAGGACTACGGCCTGATCAACAACCTGCTGAACATGGTCGGTCTGCCGTCCGTGCGCTGGATCTCCTCGCAGGCATACGCCATGCCGTCGGTGGCGATCATGTCGGTGTGGCAGGCGATGGGCTACGACATGATCCTGCTGACCGCGGGCCTGAAGGGCATCGACCAGACCTATTACGAGGCGGCGCAGATCGACGGCGCCAACGGCTGGCAGAGCTTCTGGCGCATTACGCTGCCGATGTTGACGCCGACGCTGTTCTTCCTGGTCGTCACGCACTGCATCAGTTACATTCAGATGTTCGACGCGGCGTTCATCATGACGGAGGGCGGTCCCGGTTACGCGACGCGCACGATCGTCATGCAGATCTACAACACGGCGTTTGAATACTTCCGCATGGGCGAAGCGGCGTCCTATGCGTGGGTGCTGTTCGCGGTGGTGTTCATCATCACGATGATCCAGTTCAAGCTGCAGGATAAGTGGGTGAATTACGATGTCTGATCGCAAAGCCGCCATTGTTTATAACAAAAAGCCGGTCAACTGGAAGCACGTGGTGCTGCACATCGTCCTGCTGTGCGTGTGCGTGATCTCGATGTTCCCCTTCGTGTGGATGATCTCCTCATCCCTGAAGGACAGCGCGCTGATCTTCAGCTATCCGCCGGAACTGATTCCCCATCCGGCGACGTGGAGCAACTATCCCGTCGCGTGGGAGGAGACCGGCATGGGGCGCGCGATGATCAACAGCCTCATCATCGCGGTCACGGCGACGGTGGGCAACATGTTCGTCAGCTCCATGGTCGCCTATGGCTTCGCCAAGACGAACTTCAAGGGCAAGTCCGCCTGCTTCATGATCGTGCTGAGCACGATGATGATTCCCTCGCAGGTGACGCTGATTCCCCTGTTCATCATCTTCCGCCAGTTCGGCTGGATCAACACGTACTATCCGCTGATCGTGCCGTCGCTCTTCGGCACCGCGGCCAACGTGTTCATGATGCGCCAGTACATGCTCAAGATTCCCGACGACTTCCGCGACAGCGGCTTTATCGACGGCTGCGGGCACTTCCGCATCTGGCTGCAGATCATCCTGCCGATGTGCGTGCCGACGCTGGTGTCGCTGGGCGTGCTGACGTTCATGGGTCACTGGAACAACTACATGGGCCCGATGATCTACATCAGTTCGCGCGAGAAGATGACCGTGCCGCTCGTGCTGCGCACGTTCCAGGGCAACTATTCGACGCAGTGGAATCTGCTGATGGCGGCGGCCTGCATCGCGCTGCTGCCGATCATCGCGCTGTACATTGCCTGTCAGCGCTTCATCATCAGCGGCATCATGCTCGGTGGAATCAAAGGCTGAGCGCCTTGGATTAGCATACCAAATTTAAGGAGGAGTCTGAATGAAAAAACTGTTGACCGCTCTGCTGGCGCTGCTGTTCGTGTTGAACATGGGCATCGGCGTTGCCGAATCGGAACCCGTCACCATTAAGCTGATGGTTCCGTCCGATCACCTTGAGTTCATGGAGCAGCTTCTCGAGCCGTTCCACGCTTCGCAGGACGAGATTCGCGTCGAAGTGGACGGCACGGCGAGCGGCTGGGACGGCGTCGCCACCAAGCTCATCACCATGCTGGCGGGCGGCGAGCAGATCGACATCGCCGCGGTGTCGACCTCGTACTATCCGCAGTTCGCTGAGCTGGGTCAGCTGCTGGACATCACCGATCATGCCCGCGAGACCTATTCCGAAGAGGAATACTACTGGTCCGTGTTTGAAGGCCTGATGATCGACGACCGCCTGTACGGCGTGCCGATCTCCATCTACACGCTGGTGAACTACTACAACAAGGATATGTACGACGCCGCGGGCATCGAGTATCCGTCGCTGGAGTGGGGCGAGGGCGCATGGACGATGGACGAATGGCGCGAGACGGCGAACCAGCTCACCACGGGCGAGGGCCTCGACCGCCAGTACGGCGCGTGGATCGACTATCAGCTCGAGCGCACCGCGTGCTTCATCTTCCCCGAGGGCCTCGACTACTGGGGCGAGAACCTCGAGCCGCGGTTTGACGACGAGCGCATCCGCGAGATCCACGAGGTGCTCTACGAGATGCTGCACACCGACGAGGTCATGCCCGATGCGGACACGATCGACGTCACCGGCATGACGCAGCTGTTCGCCGATGGCCGCGTTGCCAACGCCATCGAGGGCACCTGGAGCCACAAGGACTTCGCTGAGTCCGGTCACAACATCGGCGTCTGCCCGACGCCCGGCGGACTGACGGTCGGCTACGTCGACGTCTACATCCCGCTGTCCTCCACGGAGCATCCTGAGGAGACCATGGCGGTGCTCGACTACCTGATCAGCTACGACGCCTGCGTCATGAAGTACGAAAACGACAAGCTCGGTCCGCAGGTCAACCGCAAGGCCACCGAGGACTGCAAGGACAAGTGCTTCTCCGGCCTTACCCCCGAGGAGGTCGACTGCATCTTCGCCGCGCTGGACAACAGCCGTCCGCTGACCGTCTTCCCGGAGTGGGGCGAGTTCCTGAGCAATTCGCTGCTGCCCATTTCCAGCCTGATGGAGATCGGCGAGTACACCGTCGATCAGGGCTTCGACGAGCTGCAGATGATGGCGAACGAGCTGCTGGGCTTCTGATCGGAATCCTGAAACAAAACGATAACAGCCAACCACGGGCGGCCGCCGGCGCGGATCGGCGGTCGCCCGTCTGCCGAGACAAGAGAGGAGCGTTTGACCATGCTCAACAAACCCGCGTTTTCGTTCTTTACCAAGGGCGAGATCAAGCCCGAAGGCTGGCTCCGGCGCCAGCTGGAGATTCAGGCGAAGGGCCTGAGCGGTAACCTCGACAAGGTCTGGCCCGACGTGCGCGACAGCCGCTGGATCGGCGGCGAGCGCGACGGCTGGGAGCGCGTGCCCTACTGGCTTGACGGCTTCATTCCGCTGGCGTATCTGCTTGAAGACGAGGACATGATCGCCCGCGCCAAATTTTATGTCGATCAGATTCTCGCCCGCCAGTGCGAGGACGGCTGGCTTTGCCCCTGCACGATCGAGGAACGCCGCTCCTACGACCTCTGGTCGGGCATCCTCATCGCCAAGGTGCTGACGATGTACGCCGATCTGAGCGGCGACAACCGCATCGAGGACGCCGTCTGGCGCTTTTTCCAGAACATGTGGGTGTTCACCCGTCACACGACGATCCACAACTGGGCGTCGCTGCGCTGGTTCGAGGCGCTGATTCCGCTGTACTGGCTCTACCAGCGCCGCAGCGAGGACTGGTTGCTGCGCCTGGCACACCGGCTGCAGGAACAGGGATATGACTACGAGCGGTTGGTCTCTCCCTATCGCGATCAGGTTCCCGAGCGCGTGTGGACCTATTCCACGCACGTGGTCAACCTCGCCATGGCGATCAAGCAGGGCGCGCTGGTCTCGCTGCTGGAGGGCGGCGATCCGGAGGCGTTCGCGCACAAGCTCGTCAACAACCTCTTCCAGTACCATGGCATGGCGGTCGGACACTTCACCGGCGACGAGTGCGTGATGGGCGACAGCCCCGTTCAGGGCACGGAGCTCTGCGGCGTCGTCGAGGCGATGTACTCCTACGAGCAGCTGATGGCGATTGCCGGCAGCGCCACTTGGGGCGACTACCTCGAACGGCTGGCGTTCAACGCCCTGCCGGCGGCGTGCAGCGCGGACATGTGGTCGCACCAGTACGACCAGCAGACCAATCAGATCCGCTGCGCGCGCCTGCCCGAGGACCACGTCGTGTTTGGAACGAATGGTCCGGAGAGCCACCTGTTCGGATTGGAGCCGCACTTCGGCTGCTGCACGGCGAACTTCAATCAGGGCTGGCCGAAGTTTGCCATGTCCACCTTCATGCGTTCGGACGACGGCATCGTCTCCGCCGCGCTCGCGCCGGCGTCTGTGCGCACGACCATCGGCGGGCAGGTCGTCACCTGCCGGCTGGACACGGAATACCCGTTCCGCAACCGGCTGACCTACACGGTCTGCGTCGACGCGCCTGTCGAGTTCGAACTGAAAATCCGCATTCCCAGCTGGGCGAAGTCCGCCAAGGTCGACGGCAAGGACGCCGCGCCGGGCACGTTCTACGCCATTCGCCGCGTTTGGGTCGGCGAGACGAAGGTCGAGGTGGCGCTGGAGTTCGCCTGCAAGCTGGTCGAGCGCCCGCGAGGCATGAAGTGCCTCTGGCGCGGTCCGCTGCTCTACGCCGTCGCGATCCGCGAGCGCTGGGAGATGCTCGAGTACACGCGCGCGGGCGTCGAGCGGAAGTTCCCGTACTGCGACTACGAGGTGTTCCCCGAATCCGAGTGGAACTACGGGTTCACCGCTGATGAGCGCTTCGATGTCACAGAGAACCCGATCGGCGAATTCCCCTTCTCGGGCGATCAGCCGCCGGTGGAAATCAGCGCCATGCTCGCGCCGGTCGACTGGCCGGAAGCGTTCGGCGTGGCGGCGATCGAACCGGCTTCGCGCAAGGCGCAGGGCGAACCGCGCGCCGTGCGCATGATCCCATACGGCTGCGCGCGCCTGAGGATGACGGAGATGCCCACGGTCGAGTGAGCGCGTTTCCCGCGATGTCCTTGAACGTCAAGCGCCCCGCTTCCCACGTCGGGAAGCGGGGCGCCTTGTACCTTGTCAGAAACGCCGCTTGCGAAGGAGGTCCGCGGCGAACCGGCGATTTCGCATCTGCGGGCAGAGAATGACCGACGCGCAGACGCCGCGGACAGGCGCTTGATGACGCCGGATTCGACAAAAGGAGAGGGCGCTCCGCTTCCCACGGCGGGAAGTGGAGCGCCCTTCTTGTGCTGCAGATTACTCGTACAGCGGGAAGCGCTTGCAGAGGGCGTCGACGCGGGCGACGATCTCGTCCTTGCGGGCATCGAAATCGCGGATGGCGAGCACCAGCAGTTCGCCGACCTCGCGCGCCTCGTCTGCGCGGAAGCCGCGGGCGGTGACGGCGGGCGTGCCGACGCGGATGCCGGACGTCTCGGAGGCCGGGCGCGTGTCGCCGGGAATCTTGTTCTTGTTGACGGTGATGCGCACGCGGTCGAGGCGCTCTTCCAGCTCGCGGCCGCTGACGGCCTCGCGGCGCAGGTCGACGAGCATCAGGTGGTTGTCCGTGCCGCCGGTGACCAGCTCGATGCCGCCGGCGAGCAGCACGTCCGCCATGGCGCGCGCGTTGACGACGATGGCGTGCTGATAGGCGCGGAATTCGGGCTTGAGCGCCTCGCCCAGCGCCACGGCCTTTGCGGCGATGACGTGCATCAGCGGTCCGCCCCGCCCGCCGGGGCAGATGGCGGAGTTGATCTTCTTGGCCAGCGCCCCCTCGCTCGCGCAGCTCATGCCGCC
>CALVPU010000136.1 GCA_944353735.1 uncultured Eubacteriales bacterium
TGTAGCGCTCCGAGTAGGCAGCGCGCAGTGCGGCGACCACGTCGTCGCCCGCAGCGACGAGCGCTTCGCCCTCCAGCGGAATGTCAAAGGCGAACACGCGCGCGACTTCCGAGGCCGCGGGACCGTAGATCGCTTCCTGCTCGCGGGCAATGCGCTCCAGCACCTGCATGTCGCGCACGACCAGCACGGCGGCGTCGGCGAACATGTATGCCGACGGGGTGTAGGCAAAATCGCCCTCAATCCGCGCCGCGATGCGGAAGCTCAGGCTGCCGACGCCCAGCACGCCGCCCTCCGGCACCGCGCCCCACGCCAGGACCTCGTCCGCGCCGGGCATCGGCGCATCGCCGGAAGCCGCGAAGGCAAGATAGTCCTCGTAGGGCATCACCGTGACCGACGTCAGGGAGTTGTTGTAAAACTCCGACTGCGCGTCGTCGAGAATGAAGGCGCGCTCCCCGCGCGCGGCGGCAAAGGTGATCGCGCGGTAGCTGACGTAGTTCTCCGGCGCGACGCCGTGCGCCGCCAGCGACGATTCGATGATCGTGCGCCCGCGGGCGTCGCTGTCCTCGATCGCGCCGTTGTCCTCAAAGGAGATCTCGCGCGGATAGCGTTCGGCAATGCTGTCCTCCGTGCCGATGCCCAGCGATACCGTTGAGGAGACCATCACCAGCACCATCGTCGAGAGGATGCAGATCGTTGCCAATCCGGCGGCGTTCTGCTTCATGCGGTAGATCATGCCGGACACGGAGATGAAGTGGTTCGGCTTGTAATAGTAGCGCTTGTTTACGCGCAGCAGCTTCAGCGCCGCGATGCTGCCGGCAATGAACAGCAGGTACGTTCCCGCGATGACCAGTATGACCGCCAGAAAGAACACCGCCACCGCCGTGAGCACGTCCTGCGTGGTGATGGCGATCCAGTAGCCGCCGCCGAGGCACGCCAGACCGATCAGCGCCATCAGCCAGCGCGTCTTGGGCTCGCGCTCGCCCTGCTGCGCGCTGTTGAGCAGGTCGAGCGTGCTGGAACGCGCCATTCTCGCCAGCTCGACGAGATACGACAGCGCGTAGATGACCGCGAACGCGATCAGCGTCGCCTGCGCCGCCGCCGGCACGAATTCCATGCCGAACGCCGCCTGTCCGCGCACCAGCTTCACCGCGATCAGCGCCACCAGCTTCGCCAGACCCAGTCCGCCGGCAATGCCCGCGCCCAGCGTGACCAGCGCGACGAGCAGCGTCTCGTCCAGCATCACGCGCGCGATGTGCCGCCGCTCCATGCCGAGAATGTTGTACAGCCCGAACTCGCGCCGGCGGCGCTTGGTGAGGAAGCTGTTGGTGTAAAACAGGAAGATCGCAGCGAAGATCGCCACCACGAACGCGCCGATGATCGTGTAGGACTTGAGCACGTCCGCGCCGCTGACGCCGTCGAGCGCGTGACCCACCGAGATCGCGCAGACGATGTAGAACATGGCGATGGTGAACGTGCACGCCAGCATGTAGGGAAAGTAGAACTTGCGGCTGCGGCGGATGTTGGAAAGCGCGAGGCGCAGATAGAAGAACTTACGCATTGCGCCCACCGCCCGTCGCGATCATCGTCAGGGTGTCGGAGATGCGCTGGAACATGTCCGCCACGCTCAGCTCGCCGCGGTAGAGCTGATGGTACACCTGCCCGTCCTTGATGAACAGCACGCGCGAGGCGTGGCTGGCGGCGCGGGTGGAGTGGGTGACCATCAGGATCGTCTGACCGGCGACGTTGATGTCGTTGAAGATGCGCAGCAGCTGGTCGGTGGCGCGGGAGTCGAGCGCGCCGGTCGGCTCGTCGGCGAGGATCAGCTGCGGCTCGGTGATCAGCGCGCGGGCGACGGCGGCGCGCTGCTTCTGACCGCCGGAGACCTCGTAGGGAAACTTGAAGAGGATGTCCGAGATGCCCAGCCGCTTGGCGATGGGCGTCAGGCGGCGGTTCATCTCCGGATAGGGCCGGCGGCTCAGCACCAGCGGCAGGAGGATGTTGTCCTTGATGGAAAACGTGTCCAGCAGGTTGAAGTCCTGAAACACGAAGCCCAGGTTCTCGCGGCGGAACGCCGCCATTTCGCGCTCGCTCAGCGCGGACAGCGGGCTGCCGTTGAGCAGCACTTCGCCGGCGGTCGGGCGGTCCAGCGCCGCGAGGATGTTCAGCAGCGTGGTCTTGCCGCTGCCGGATTCGCCCATGATGGCGACGTATTCGCCGCGCTCGACGGAGAAGCTGACGTCGGTCAGCGCGTGCACCTGCACGCCGCCGAAGCGCGTGGAGTAGGTCTTTTTGATGTTTTTGACTTCGAGAATCGACATGGCGTGTCCTCCCTTGCGGTTGATGACACCATTATAGCGCCCGCGCCGCCGCCGTTCCATTGCTTTGGCTTACATTTTGCCCGTCAAACTTACATTTTTGTAAGGCTGCGCGGTGGACAGGCGGTTCCAAAGCAAAAAGCCGCGGCCTGCGCAGGATGGCAGGCCGCGGCGCCGGGGCAGCGCGTCAGCGCGCTTGCGGATAGTTGCGGCTCTCAAACGGGCGCTCCGCCACGCCGTCGGCACGGTTGAGCGCCAGCGCCAGCAGGAAAAAGTAGCCGGAGAGCAGGTTGACGAAGTCGAACAGCCCGTCCTCGACCTTTCCGCCGCGCTGGGCGTAGCGGTACAGCAGCCGCGCCAGCCGCTTGCCGTCCGTGCGCAGCACGTGCGCGGCGCAGGCGCGCGGCGAGCCGGCGGGCAGCACGAAGCGGTCGCACAGCCCCGCCGTCTCCGCGCGCAGCGCCTCCACGCGCTCGCGCAGCCAGTCGATCTCCTCCGGCTTCAGGCTGAAAAACGTGCGCAGCGAGGCGTTGGAATGGTAAATCAGCTTGTCGACCGCCAGCAGCTCCTCGCGCCGCTCGGGGCACAGCGCCGCCAGCAGGCCGGTCTCCGACGCGACGCGGTCGGTAAGGATTTCAAAGTCGCAGCGCAGGTCGCCGTCGTCGTCGCACAAAAACGGATACGCCTCGTAAGGGCTGCGGTAGGGCTTCATCGGACATTCCTCCATTTCTCGAATGAATCGCGCATGTAGCCGGCGATGTCGGTCTCGTAGACGTCGCGCAGGAAGGCGGCGTCGGCGATCTCGTCGAACGCGCCGGCGCGCTCGATGCGCCCGTCCTTCATGAACACGGCGTTCTCCGTCAGCCGCAGCGCGAGGTTGATGTCGTGCAGCACGCCGATGACGGCGTGGCGGCGGTCGGCGCTCCAGCGGTGCAGGTAATCGATCAGTTCCACCTGATGGCGCACGTCCAAGTGGTTCGTCGGCTCGTCGAGGAGGATGACCTCGGGATCCTGCGCCAGCGCCTGCGCCAGAAACACCCGCTGGCGCTGACCGCCGGAAAGCTCGTCGATGCGGCGGTCGCGCAGCGCGTCGAGCCGCACCGACTGCAGGCAGCGCTCGACCATGTCGCGGTCCTCGCTGGAAGGGCGGCCGAACAGCTTGCCGCTCATGTGCTGGTAGCGACCGAGCATGACCGTGTCGTACACGGTAAAGGGAAAGTACACCTGCGTGACCTGGCTCATCACGGCGATGCGGGCGGCGATCTCGCGGCGCTTCATCCTGCGGATCGGCGCGCCGTCGAGCAGCACCTCGCCGCTGGACGGAATCAGCGCGGCGATGGCGCGGATGAGCGTGGTCTTGCCGCAGCCGTTGGGGCCAAGGATGCAGTAGTTCTGACCGGTCGCGAAGTCGATGGTGATGCCGTGCAGCACCTCGCGCTCGCCATAGCCGGCGCGGACGTCTCGAAGCGACAGCATGGCGGTCATCTCCTCTCGCGGCGGAAGTAGACGTAGGCGAAGAACGGCGCGCCGATCAGCGACGTCACCGCGCCGACAGGCAGCTCCTGCGGCGCGAGCACCGTGCGGGCGAGCAGGTCCGCCAGCACCATGAACGCCCCGCCGAACAGCGCCGACATCGGCACCACCGCGCGGTGGTTGGAGCCGAAGATGCGCCGCACCACGTGCGGCGCGATCAGGTCGACGAAGCCGATCACGCCTGCCAGCGAGACTGCCGTGCCCGTCAGCAGCGCCGAGACGGCGATCAGCAGAAACTTCACCCGGCGCAGGTCCACGCCCGCGGACAGCGCCTGCTCCTCGCCGAACGTCATCAGATCCAGCTCGCGCGAGTAGCGCAGCAGCGCGGCGAGCGACAGCAGCAGAATCGGCAGCACCAGCCCGGCGTCCGCCCACGTCAGCGCCGAGAAACTGCCCATCTGCCAGAACACCAGCTGGCTCAGCCGCTCCGCAGAGAGCGCCGTCACCAGCGTCAGCAGCGCGTTGACGAACAGCGACAGCACCATGCCGACCAGTATCACCGTCTGGTTTTCGAGGTTGCGGTTAAAGCGCATCGCCAGCGCCATGGCGAGGAACACCGTGCCCAGTCCGCCCAGAAAGCCGAACAGCGGCAGCGTGTAGCGCTCCAGCACCGGCAGCGTAAAGCCCGTGACGATCACCACCGCCGCAAACAGCGACGCGCCCGACGAGACGCCGAGCGTGTACGAGGAAGCCAGCGGATTGCGCAACACCGACTGCATCACCGTGCCGCTCGCCGCCAGCGCCGCGCCGATCAGAAACGCGCACACGGCGCGCGGGAAGCGAATCGTCCAGAGGATGGACACGGTGATCTCGCCGATATCCTCCGGCAGCGCCGCGCCGAACAGCTTGCTGCCCAGCACGCTCAGCAGCACGCGCGGCGATATCCCCACGCTGCCGATGGCGGCGCCCAGCGCCAGCGCGATCAGCGCCAGCGCCGCGAGCGCCGCCATCTTTGCCTTCAGCCTCATTCGGCGTATTCAGCGTAGGCGTCCGGATAGACCGCCACCGCCATTTCGATCAGCGCGTCCACGATGTGCTGGTTCGGCAGCGAGCTTGCGCCGTTGTCGATGTAGTGGACGTCCTGGTTGGTCACCGCGGTGACCGCTTCCCAGCCCGGACGGGCGAGGATCTCGCCGACGGGATCGTCGATGTAGTTGACGCTGGTGAGGATGACGTCGGGGTTGGCGGCGACGGCATCCTCTTCGTTGACGGCGATCCAGCCTTCCTGCGCGGCGAACACGTTCTCCGCGCCGATGATGGCGATCATCTCGTCCAAGAAGGTGCCCGCGCCGAAGCTGTAGATGGACGGCAGCGCCGAGATCTCGAACAGCACGGTCTTCTTGTCCTCGATCGTCGCGCCGATGGCGGCGATCTCGTCGATCTTGGCGTTCATCTCGTCGACGAGCGCCTGACCTTCGTCCGCCATGCCGAGGCACTGCGCCGTGAACAGCACGTCCTCGCCGACGGCGGCGATGCTCGTGCTCGACGGGATGTCGACCACGCAGATGCCCATGCCCTCGAGCGCGGCGAACGGGTCGCCGTCGAGGTAGCTGATGCCGGAGGCGAACACGATGTCCGGCTCCAGCGCGGCGATCTGCTCGACGTCGGGCGCCATCATGTCGAATTGCGGCAGCGCGTCGAGTCCCTCGACGTACAGGGGCGACTGCGTGTCCACGCCGACCAGCTTGCCGGTCAGGCCGAGCGCTTCGACGACCTGCGTGATCGACGGCGCGAGCGAGACGATGGACTCGACCTCGGCGGGCACAGCGATGGCATTGCCGGCGCGGTCTTCGGTCGGGGCTTCGGCGAGCGCGGCGCAGGACAGCGCCAGCGCCAGCGCGACGAGCGCGCAGAGGAGCTGGGTGAGGTGCTTCATGTGGAATCCTTCCCTTCGATGATATTTCGGGAGCTGTTCCAAAACGCACAGGCGCCGCGCAACCCAACGAGCCGCGCGGCGCACCTCTGCCTCGAATTTCAAAAGCAATTGGCAACACCGCCCCAGGTCCGGGGGCGTATCCTGTGCCGGCGAACGAGGCCGTATTCTGACTTGGAGCGCCGAGGGCAAACGCCCTCGTGCCGGCCCGCCTTCTCGGACGGATGTCCAATGGCTGCGCCTTCGCGCATGGACCGGTGATCGCTCTTCACAGCAGCGGCTCTGTCGGGGAATCGCACCCCTGTTCCTGCGGCGGAAAACCCGCCGCGCCTCGAACGCCTGTTTTGTTCAGTTCCGGATGGGCTTGCCCATCAGGGAATAGTATAGCGGCGAATGAACGCCGTGTCAAGCGCGTTTTGGGAAATACGAAATGTCAAATCTGTTTTCACAGCAAAAAGCGAAAGGCAGCAATCAAAGCAACTGAATGAACATCTCTGTTGTACATTCTTCCCCATTCCGATAGTAGATAACCTCCGTTGGGCCATCTTCATCCATCAATGCCTTCGCCACATCTAAAGAATCCCAATCAGTTATCCAGATGTCTCCAATTCTTACGACAATATCGCCTTGTCGAATTCCAGCATCTTCTGCGATTGACCCTTTTTCTACATAATGAATATATACTCCACCTACCGGCATGCCAAACGCATCCGCGAAAAAATTGCTTACAGGAATAGAATCAATCCCCAACATAAACGATTCTGATTTTGTCTGCATTTCATCCGTCATTTCCGGCAGCTCTGTCAAATTGTTTGGATATTCAAATACGGCTACAGTGCCATCATTGCCTTTCCAAACTTGCTCGTTTTCAGGAATAACTACCGTTCTCCCATCAGTCGTATGGTATCTGACAACGGCCATTAAAACCTTTGCAATTGAGTTATGTTCTACTATGCTTTCCATGTAGATTTCTTGACTGGATCCTGTGGCATAGCTTTCGCCCGGTGCAATATTCAGATTGCTAATATCAACCATGGAATTCTGATAATACCAACCTGTTCCCTCAGTATAATCACCAAATTGCGCGTTGTATATTGTTAATGGTTCAATTCCCATGCGCTGGCCATACGCATTGTACCAACGAATCATGCATGTGACTGCGTCAATAGTATCTTCTGTATTATTGAGGAAAGTTGGCCGTGCGTAGTATGAACCGTAACTATCACGCATACCAACATTACGAATTTCGACCAGCGCAACAGGAATCCCTTTCGCGTCATCGGAGAAAAGGAGCTCCTGAACCTCAACTGAAGCTACGCCTGTTACGGGCAGTCCATTGAATTCTTCAAAAGATTCAATAGCACCAACCGTACCATTCCCATAAATACCATCAACTGAGATGGTATAGAATCCCAGTTCCTGAAGCCGTTCTTGCAGTGCTTCAACCTCGCTACCTCTGCTTCCGCTTTCAAGCTGAGTATACTCTGTGGTATTCTCGGCAATGGCAGGAACACAGAATGCAAAGATAAGCAAAAAACACAGCCCTAAATGTAAAAGTTTGTTCATGTTTTGTTTCCCCTCTCTACTTAAAATCCTATCTTTAGTATATATCATGTTTGCACCGTTGTCAATATCCCATATTGCGTTAAATTCAACATAATTTCCCCCTTCTACGTCCTCGGCCTGTCCGGGCGGTGAGGGCGCTTGCCCTCGCGCGCCAATGTGGTATAATGTGGAATGGACGCATGAAAAAGGAGGCGGCGATATGCGGATTTTGCGCGTGGAGGTCGGCGAATCGGACGCGGGGCGGCTGCTCAAGCGCTTTGTGCGCGGGGCGATGGGCGTGTCGCACCGGCAGCTTTCGGCGTTGAAGGCGCGCGGCGGCATGCGGGTGAACGGCGAAGCCGCGCGCGCGGACCGCGTGCTCGCGGCGGGCGATGTGGTCGAACTGCTGCTCGAGGACGAGGCCGGCTGCGCTGTCGCGCCGGAGCCGGGCGAGGTTCGCATCGTCTACGAGGACGAGGACCTCTACATCGTCGACAAGCCCGCGCCGTTGGCGTGCCAGTGCAGCGAGCGCCAGCCGACCGGCACGCTGGAGAACCGGCTGGCGTGGCGCTTCCGCGCGCAGGGCGATTTCGTGTTCCGCCCGCTGAACCGGCTCGACCGCGGCACCAGCGGGCTGATGGCGGCGGCGAAGCACGCCCACGCCTGCCGGCTGCTCCAGCGCCAGCTGCACACGCCGTCGTTTGTGCGCGAGTATCTGGCGGTCGTGGAGGGGCGCATGACGGGTGAAGGCGCGATCGACCTGCCCATTGCCAAGGCGGAAGGCGCGACGGTGCGCCGCGTGGTCTCTCCGGACGGACGCCGCGCGGTTACCCATTACGCCGCGCTCGAGCACGCCAACGATCGCACGCTCGTCCGTCTGCGGCTGGAAACCGGTCGCACTCATCAGATCCGCGTGCACCTTGCCCACCTCGGTCATCCCATTGCCGGCGACTTCCTCTACGGTGCCGAGTTACCCGAGCTTCCCGGGCGCTTCGCCCTGCATGCCGCACGCATCGCCCTCGACCAGCCCATTTCCGGCGCGCGCGTCGAGCGGGCTTCGGCGTTGCCGGATGAGCTGCGGCGTCTACTGCAGCATCGCTAGGCGCCAAGGGGGACGCTGTCCCCCTTGGAACCCCCTGCCAAAGGGTCTGAGACCCTTTGG